>JAGXLC010000389.1 GCA_018334875.1 Bacteroidales bacterium
AAACAAAAAAAACTGCCCGGAATTTGCCGGACAGTTTTTGTATTCAAATAAGCCAAATACGTTTAGTTGGAATAATCCGCCTTCACATAATCGGCATTCATTAGAAAATCATAGCATTTTTCTACGCTCTTGATGGGTTCGAAATTGTATTTTTCAATTTCTACAACCTGATACTGCATGCCTGATTGCTCGGCATACTGAAAGTACCTTTCAAAGTCCATCATACCGCTTTCACCTAATTCCGCTTCATCTTTAACGTGCCATAAGGTGAATCGTCCGGGGTACTCCTCAAAGTAGCTCACAGGATCAACGCCGCCTTCAACAGCCCAGTACAGATCGATCTGGAAAAACACTTTTTCCGGATCGGTATTCTGCAACATGTAGTCGTAAACGGTATTTCCTTCCAACTGGGTTGTAAATTCCTGGTCATGATTGTGATAACCAAACTGGATACCGGCTTCCTGACATTTTTCTCCTACCGCGTTGAAATATTCAACATAACCTTGGAGGCCTTCGAGGCTATTGTAACCTTTTTCACCCATGAAAGGCTGAACGATATATTCTGCACCCACCGCTTTATGGGCCTGTATGCATTCATCCCACCATTCCATTGTTTCATCCCAGTCTTCATCATCAGGCAGAGGCCTTCCGGTATGGGAGCTGAGAATATCCATACCCGCGTTGTTTACTACTTTTTTAAATTCTGCGGGTTCCATCCCGTAAAATTTTCCATCACTGTAGCCAGCCGGTTCCACAAATGTGTAGCCAATGTCACCTACCTGCTTAATGGTTTCTTTTGGTGCTTCTCCCATGGCTTCACGGAGGGAATACAACTGAATTCCGATTTCTTTTTCCTGGGGCTGTTGTTCGCAGGAACTTAACAAGCCAAGCAAAAATACTGATAGCATGGCTATTACTAGTTGTTTACTGATTTTTGTAATGTGTTTCATTGTTTTAAAAATTTTGTTTTTTTCAGGACATGAAATTAATATTTTACCGGGAATTGATCAAAAAAATCAGGAAAATTTTGATTTCTTTAATCTGGGATATGTATCGGACAAGGAGCACATTTCCACTATACTCTTAGACGAGGAAGTGGATATCTCGAAAAGACCAACTCAATGAATATTCGGTTAAAGCTCCTGACGTATATTTTTGGCTTTTTCTGAGGGGGGAGAAAATAACGGGAGTAAAGTGCCGGATTTCGCCGACTTAGTGTTTGTCCATAAAGTCAAAGAAATTTGAAAGAGTCTCGTCTAGAATGTTCGCTGGCAAGGCTTGCGAGTTTTGAATGCTAAATGTAGAGACGTACGGCCGTACGTCTCTACCAGATGTAATTGACTGGCATGAAAAACGAGCGTAACGCAGCCAGCGGATATTATAGACAGACTCGACTTAGATCGCAAAAAAGATCACTGCCAGCAATAAGAGTAAAGCAGCAGCATAATATATCCAGTATTTCTGCAAGTGTCGTATTATTTTTTTCCGCAACCCGGCTTTTGCTTTCATCTTTTTTTCGATATGCTCTTCCGGTGGGGGTGGTGTTTCGTCTTGCCCCTTTTCTTCCCCTAAAATTTCTTCAAGCATTTCCCTTCCTTTTTCCTGGGTGGCAGAAATGAGATCACGCATGAACGTTACCTCTTCGGCAAACTCGGAGTCGGACTGTATCCGTTCCTCGACTTTTTTTGTTTCTTCCTTCTTTAATTTGCCAAGCAGATATTCTTCAATAAGTTCGGTATCTTTGTCAGATAATGCCATGGTTTATCCCGCTTCAAATTATTGATCATCTTGTTAATAAACGTTTGACATCGGTTTAAGTTGTTTTCTCTCATTATCCGTTAACCCTCCACCGGTTAAAAAAGGGGTGTTTTGCCTGTTATTGGTGGTGAGCAACATCTTGAATATCTTGCTGATCTTTGGGAAGGAATGTATATAATATGTTGCCCTGTATATTGCAGATGAAATTTCTGACTCTCTTTCATGGTCTCTGCTTTGTTTTTTGATTCGAAAATTTCCCAACTCAATCCGTTTTCGCGCTGCAAAACTAATGAAAAAAACGGAAAAATTCTTTGCCCATACCGTTTCAACTATTAGCCTGCATTATTCAAAAACGAACGTAGGGAAGTTTTTGAATGCGGGATGGTTTGCGGGATGGATGCAGGCAACCCCGCATTAGATAAACCGGCTTTTTGCGAAATTTAATGAAGCAAAAAGTCAGGTTTTTCAATAGCGTCAGAATTATTCAAGAATAATTCGGGTTAGAACGCATTTTCTCAATGGAAAATTCAAACTCTCGAAGAACAAAAAACACGAACGTATACTTTCACGAAAGGGATGTGGGAAGTTAAACTGAGGTAAGGTTTTTTTTAATAAAATACTGAATGTCTTTATTTGTGGCTTTTAGTGTTACTGTCCCTTCGGTAATGCGGGATTGGAGTTTTACTGACATTTTCTTATATTTAACCATTCTTATATTTATTTTACCCATTACAATAAACACAAGATCATACAATAAAATTCTATTGAGTAAATATTCCATAGTACACTTATCATTTTTCCTGGCCGTTATTCTCGGTATACAAATGGCTGTTGGCCAGCAAATGAATGTGTTGAACTGGGAAGAGTTGCCTGAACTGCCTGCTGTTTCTGGTCAATCTGATAACTATGGCGTTGCCGGGGCCTTTAGCGGTATACACAACGGAGCCCTTATTCTTGCAGGCGGTGCCAATTTTCCGGAGCCCAGGTGGGAATCAGACAAACAATGGCACAGTGACATCTGGGTGCTTCCCCTCGGGGAAGAAGATGATGGCTGGATGAATGCTGGAAATCTGGGTCATCCCGTGGCTTATGGTAGCTCAGTAATGACTGAATATGGTTTGCTCTGTATGGGCGGAAACAGCAGGGACTCGGTGTATCGTGAAGTTTTTCTTCTGCAATGGAACCCGGAAGAGGAGCGTATTGCCCGCATCGATCTGCCTTCTCTCCCTGAACCTTGCGCCTACGGAGATGCTGCTTATTTTGAAGACAAGGTATACCTTGCAGGAGGCTCCAGTGGACAAGATCCAGCTACAGCCATGAAAAATTTCTGGATGCTGGATATAAGCGATCTTAAAGGTTCCGGTTTGGATGCTGAATGGAAGGAACTTCCACCCTGGCCCGGGCCACCCCGCATCCACAACATCACAGCCACACAGCATAATGGTCAGGATCAGTGTATTTATGTGGTTAGTGGCCGGTATATGAAGAATGGCAAGCTGCATTTTCTGAAGGACCTTTATGAGTTCAATCCACGAAAGTATTTCGCCGGCACAGAAGAAAATTTCTGGAAGAAAAAGAAGGAAGCACCTGTACCCCTCAATGCAGCTCCTGCTGCTCCCATTGGTCAAAGCCACATTTTTGTGTTCGGTGGAGCTACAGGTGAATTGTTCGACAAAGCCGATTCACTGAAAGATGATCACCCGGGATTCCCCAAAAATATATGGGCATACCACACCATAACCAATTCATGGGTTAAAGCAGGCGAATCACCAGTTAATCTGGTAACAACCAATGCCCTGAAATGGAATGAGTCGGTGATAATACCGGGAGGCGAGATCAGACCGAGGACCAGAACCCCTGAAAATTACCGCATCGAAATTGAAAAAGAAGAACCCCGGTTCGGAGCCATCAATTTTGCTACCCTGGGAATTTACCTGTTGGCCATGTTGCTGATCGGGGTATATTTCTCATTCCGCAACAAAAATACCAATGATTATTTTCGCGGCGGACAGAATGTTCCCTGGTGGGCGGCCGGCCTGAGCATTTTTGCAACCA
>JAGXLC010000390.1 GCA_018334875.1 Bacteroidales bacterium
GGTACAACGTGGTGGCCATCCCCCTGGCAGCCGGTGTACTGTTCAGCGCGGGTATCGTAATCAGCCCGGCCCTGGGCGCGGTACTGATGAGCCTCAGTACCATCATCGTGGCCATCAACGCCCAGTTCCTCAAACGCAAATTGAAGATCAATACTTAAAGATCTCTAAACGGTATTCATGTTTCCTGTGGACGAGTAAATTTTTTTTCTGCCAATATAGGGTGATTTTTGGAGGTGAAGAGTGGATTGAACTATTTTTTATAACCACGTTTCTGGCGATAGAAACGGATTCATGCTCTCACCAACCCGGACTGAGTAGGAAAAAGATTTTTCTTAGCCATGGGCTTGCCGGGACCCTTATAGAAACGATGACCGGCGAGCATATCAGGGAACCGGGTGAACGCATTAGCGCAACCCATACAAATTTTTTGTTGGGCATCACCTTTTCACCCCTGGCAGATATCCGTGTACAGTTTTTTGCTTCCCCCGGAAATAAGGAACATTCGCTGATCGACGAAAAGATCAGCGGTGCACAATATGGGTTGAATTTGAGGTTCGGGGCGCTCGATTTTATCATATATAGTAAAGTCATCAGCACCCGATTCAAAGCATGGTTCGGAGAAAGCATGAAGAAGATAACTGTTTACCGGGCAATGAAAAGAAAGATTAAATCGTTGACCAAGAAAGTGATGGGGGAGGAAAATCCATCCTATTGGGAAAAGAATAGAAAAGACAGAAGTAGAAATGAATAATTCCAACACAGAAACACCTATTCCTTTTGATGAATTTATCGGTGATCTTAGACAAACATTGAAAAATGTATTTTATGACCTTCATGATGCCGAGAAATTTATCCGCCACAGGGGCTTTCCTGCTACAGTGCTACGCGATATCATGGCGCACAATCCTTTTTCGGTAGCTATTCCAAAGAAGTATGGAGGCCGGGGATGTAAGGCAAAAGAATGTCTGGGTATTCTGGATACAGCATCCTATGACTCGCTTTCCTTGTCGTTGATGTTTGGCATCAATATCGGGCTGTTTTTGGAGCCGGTAGTAAAATATGGCAGCGAGACGATTAAGGGAGATGTCTTTGAACCGTTTCTGAACAATCAGCATATCGGATGAATGTTTGATGTTTATTCAAATATTTTTTAGTTGTACTGAACAAAAATATACCTTTTTGGGTATACCCGTAAAAGTCATTAAATAGAATATACCTTTTAGGGTATAATTAGCGATTGTTTTCTATTCATTTGTTATTAATTTCAATCGTTTCGCCCTGTTTCTGATCAATTTTTTGTATTCCTCTGTTTTGCTTTCTGATAGAAAACCCTTATCAACAAATTCCAGGGCATGATGTATACTTTTGCGGAATTTTTCCAGGGCATTTTCGATTTGTTTTTCGTTTAAAACCAGTAAGTTTCCAAAATTTACGAAATTTTCCAGGGTAAACTTTCTTTTTCTTCCATTTAGCATCAGGGCCATTTCCTCCGGATCATCTTCCTCCGGGATGACAAGTCTTGTGGACAAAAGATCATAGGCCGGAGTAAAACCGGTTAATTCATCTCTGCGATCGATGAGAGAGAAGTTTTTCAGGTGCATATCTGCATTCCCGGTAAGAAAAGAAAAAACGGTCAATTCAAAGAATGTAACAATATCTAACAGGGGATTGGAGGAATATTTTCCAATCGTTTTACCAACCTGTTCCATGGAACCTTTATACTTATCTTCTGTCAGGCGCTCTGTGAGCTGGCACATGTCTTCCATGTGTAATTTCCCTTGCTTGTCGCGGTCTGTTCTGCGTGACAAATAGGCCAGCTCACCCGATTGAAGCCTGATAAGCGTATGAGGAACCACGGGAATGGAAAAAATTTCGGCCAGGTGCATAGTGAGATCTTCATTTTCCGGTAATTCCGGGTATTCTTTTGCTGGCGGTTTCAGTATGTATTCCCCCCAGAGACCAACAAATGTCAACCGGCCGGGCTTGCTTTTCTCTTTATCAAGATGCAGGGAAAGTTTGGCCTGAACGCCGGGCACGGTAACGCTTCTTTCCACAACCTGTTTGGCCAGTTCATTCATTTCGTCCAGCCTGTATTCAAAAAAAGGTGGAGTAGGGGATCCAAATATTTTCCGGCTGCAGGTTCCGTGGAATTCCTTTTCAGAACCCTCTATTTCCTGGTAACAATATAAACATTGACTCATGCTTCCTGCTCATTTAACGGTTCCACACTAACAGCTCCGATGGTATCCCTGCAAGTGGTAAGTAACAAGCCCATTCGGTCTCTTCGGTCTACTTTCCAATGCTTTTCGGCGATATTCAATAACCACCCTTCGGGTATGAGGCCATCAAAGAATGGAAACAGCACGTTGGATTTATAAGGTTCCTGCTGTAACGGCAGGGTTTTACTTACGGGCTTTGCATCTTCTCTTTGAAGATAATCTTCATGGTAGTAGAACAAATAGCCTTCTTCTGTTTCCTCCAGAAACCCGCAAAGCGTTTTGCCCCAATAAATGTTAGCTTTTCGGTTCATGGCTTTCTACTTTATTGCGTTCCACCGGAACCAGCACATGCCCAAAAAGAGCCAGCACCTGATTGACTTTATCCATACGGAGCGATTCTTTGCCCTGCTCCAAATCCCTTACAAACCGCAGACCAACACCGGCTTTTTCGGCCATTTCTTTTTGGGTAAGCCCGAGTTGCTTCCTCCGGGTTTTAATAAAACGGACTAAATCTTTCATAAGCATATACCTTAATGGGTATAAAAAAATATATTTTTAACAAATTTATACCTTTTGGGGTATAAAGGCAAGGGTTTTTAAAAATTATACCTGATAGGTTTTTAATATCAGGTGAAATTTTAGCTTCCCCCCTTCTTTAGGACAGGGTCATTACATTTCATACGGTTATTTTTTCTTTTTTGGATGGCCCAGATAACCAACATTAATATGAATATAAAAAGTTTCTGAGAAGGAATAGAAAGTGAATTATAAGCGTTTGATATAAAGTGATTATTTCGCTATTTTTGTTTTAGTGGTTTCCATAGTCATTGTCGTCTAAGATTAAGGCATTTATTAAGTCTGACAAACCATAAATTGAGAATGACAAGGACATTGAAATTGGAGTTTTCATTCCTATAGAGGAAAACGAGAAGATCCTTGATCAGCTTGAGGAATTGAAAGACCTCAGGTCTTTGATGATTATGCATCCCTCAAAGAGGAGACCATATTTTTGAGAGAGGGCATGAAGGAAAATGGAATAATGGATAAAGCCACTGTATTTTTTGATTAAGCAGTGGCGAGCAGCTTGGGTAAAATATTAAAGAAAACAGTGTATTATGGATATTAAAGAACTCCGGGCAGATCTGCATAACATGATCGATAAAATTTCTGATCGCAACGTTTTGACTGCTGAAAAGACTCTTTTATAAGGAAAAATTGATAAAGAATCGGACTGGTGGGATACCATAAGAGAGGAAGAGCGGGGGGTATAACACCCATAAGACAGATCCATCTCCTCCAGATTATGGCGAGGAATATCCTGATTGGGGTGATAACCATTTAGCCTACACAGGCAGGTTTGGTAGTACCTCGGCAGCCTGTCCCCAGGTAGCTGCAGTAGCAGCCTTGGTTTTATCGGTAGATCCCAGTTTTACACCCCAGGAAGTATTTGATATTATTGCCCAAACAGCTGATGATGTTGGGCCCTATTCTTATTCCAATGGCATATCAGATGAACTTGGACACGGCAGGTTAAACGCATGCAATGCTTTAATGGAGGCGATCAGGGCATCATATATTTCAGGAAATTCTTTTA
>JAGXLC010000391.1 GCA_018334875.1 Bacteroidales bacterium
AAACCTTTGGCCCTTGCGGTTCTGATATAATCCTGGGAGAGGACATCCAGCATAGAATTTCTCGAAAGCTGGATAACAATAGCCAGTGGTCGGATGGCTAAAGTAAAAGCGGGGAGAATAAGATTCTTTAACTCAAGATGCACGCCTCTTCCGAAATCATCAATCTCATATAAATTACCCGTAAGGTTCAGGCCTGTGTATTCACCAAGCACGAAAGCGAAGAGCCAGCCAATAAGTATGGCAGCAAAGAATGATGGGAGGGACATACCGAAGGCGGAGAAAAATATGGAAAGCCTGTCAAAAAGGGAATCTTTAAAAATGGCAGCAAGAATACCCAGAAAAATTCCCACCAATGATGCAAAAAAAATAGAGACGAAGGCCAAAATAAAAGTATTGGGTATGGTTTCCAGGATGATGGAGGTTACTTTCTGCTTGCTTTGGTAAGATCTTCTCAGGTAAGGGGGTTTTACAACCAGACAACTGTTTTCGGTATTTACAAGCGTTGCGTACGGGGCATATTTGGAAGGATCCAGATAAAAGTAATTGGATGAATCCCTGGAATGGTATGAAATGGGGGAGAGGTCGTTTAAATATTTTACGTACTGAAGGCCCTTTGAACGGTCCAGGCCCAAATCCTGTCTTATGGCTTCGAGAGAGGCCACGTCAGAACGCTGACCCATAAGCATACGGGCAGGGTCGGCGGGTATTACATTGAATAATATGAATACCAGAGAGGCAACACCCCAAAGGATCAGAATGGCATACAATATTCTTTTAATGAAATAATTTGCCAATGGCCTGGGATTTTAAAAGTCACGCAAATATAAGAAAAACCTTACGACTTCAGCTCTGTCTGGTCTGTTTTACTTTTATTTTCGTTTCCCTTTTTATCCCCATATTCAGGGTTATTTAAAAATTCTTCCTTGAATTCCGGGGTAGAAGGAAGGTCGTTGTTATGCCATTTATCCAGTACGGTGCCTTTTTTTATCAGCATTAAACCCGGATTGGCACGGATAATGGTTTTAAGCGTAATTTCATCCGCCTGGTAAAAAGAAAACGAGGCGCCCGTGTTGTTTTTAAAGGATTCGATTTCTTCTTCCAGTGAAGCCGTCAGACCAATGAAAGAACAATTGTTGGCGTTGTTACAAAATTCCGCAAGCCTGTTGATTTGATCCATTTCCGACTTATCGGCTTCACCGAGATCATAGGCAATCAGCATAAAGGTGAACTTGTCCTGATCAAGCACAATATCGGTTATGTCTTCCCCTTCGAGCGTAGAAATGGTAAAGTCTTCAATCGGTGGCTGATATCCCTCTTTGATCTTGATGTTTTTGGTCTCCACCCATTGCCAGGTTGAGTCGGGAAGGCTGTCCATTGTAAATTCCCTGATCTCTCCGTCTTTTTTATACTTTAATATGGTTTTGTATTCGGGTTTTGGAGCATCATCCGGGATCTCCATTTTATCCGGGATATTTGCTCCTACGTTATAAGGACGGAAATCAAATACAGGCAGATGGTGGTAACAATAAAACGAAAAACCCAGTATGATGAGGGCTGAAATTCCGGTTATGCCCCATTGCCAGTTATTGCTGTAAGGGGATTGAAATTTGTTGCGGTTGATGAAAACAATCACCACAAAGACCATAATCACCACATTCTTCCAAAACGTTTCCCAGTTGCTCATGACAATGGCATCCCCAAAACAGCCACAGTCCTGAACAGGATTGGTCAGTGCCAGGTAAAAGGTAAGCAGGGTAAAAAAGCCCATGAATATAAGTAAGATCCAGGAGCTTGCCCTGGGTTTGACATGGAATATAAGCATAGCTCCCAGGACAAATTCAAAGGTGCTTAATAAAACTCCAAGGTATAAAGCAATGGGATTAAGAAACTCTATTCCAAAGGCTATAAAATAGTCAATGAATTTATAGTTCGATCCAAGCGGGTCAATTCCCTTTACAAATCCGGAAAAGATCAGTACGAGTCCGACAATGATGCGGCTTGCTGTATATAAGTTTTTCATTGCTATTGAATTTAAATGGCCAAATATATAAAATCTGTTATTGAATCATTTTACCTATGACATAATATTCCGAAAGGTTCGGTTTACGTATTGTTTTTTGTCATGGTTACGTTTCTGCCCGATAGTAAAATAATTCTTGTTCCTGCGGTATAAAATACTAATTTTGCATCCTCGTTGGAAAAGTCGGAAAAATACAAATTAAATATGGGTTTTAAACAAGAGATCGACAGAAGAAGAACATTTGCCATAGTCAGCCATCCGGATGCAGGAAAGACGACGCTTACCGAGAAATTGCTGCTCTTTGGCGGCGCCATCAATGTAGCCGGGGCGGTAAAGTCCAATAAAATTAAAAAGACGGCCACTTCCGACTTCATGGAGATAGAGCGCCAACGAGGGATATCCGTGGCTACTTCTGTCATGGGTTTCGAATACAATGGAAAAAAGATTAATATACTTGATACACCCGGTCATCAGGATTTCGCTGAAGATACCTACCGCACTCTGACTGCGGTAGACAGTGTGATCATTGTGATCGATGCAGCGAAGGGAGTTGAGCCGCAGACCAAAAAGCTGATGAATGTATGCAGGATGCGGAATACTCCCGTGATTGTCTTTATTAACAAGCTTGATCGCCCTGCTAAAGATCCCTTCGATTTACTTGACGAAATAGAAAAAGAGCTTGATATCCAGGTAAAACCCCTGAGCTGGCCTATCGGTGACGGTCCCCATTTCAAGGGCGTTTACGACCTCTACAAAGAAAAGCTGAATCTTTTCAGTGGTCAGAACAAGCAACAAGTGGAAGAAGGAATTGAATTCAAAGATCTGGACGACAAGGAACTGGAAAATTATCTGGGTGAAAGCTTTGCCGGAACATTGAGGGAAGATATTGATTTGATCCAGGGCGTATATCCGGAATTTGATACAACACAATATCATAAAGGGCATCTTGCGCCGGTGTTTTTCGGCAGTGCCCTGAACAATTTCGGGGTGAGGGAGCTTCTGGAATGTTTTCTGGATGTTTCACCGGCACCTCAACCCACAACCGCTGAAGAAAGAATGGTAAGCCCCGATGAGGATAAGTTCTCAGGATTTGTTTTTAAGATTCATGCCAATATGGATCCCAACCACCGGGACCGTATTGCATTTGTCAAGATTTGTTCAGGCAAGTTTTTCCGGAATACCAACTACAAGCATGTCAGGGCAGCCAAAAAAATGAAGTTTTCCAGTCCAACCTCCTTCATGGCAGCCAGAAAGTCGGTGATTGAAGAAGCCTTTCCCGGGGATATTGTAGGGATTCATGATACCGGAAATTTTAAGATCGGGGATACCCTTACGGAAGGGGAGGATATTCACTTTAAAGGACTGCCAAGCTTTTCACCGGAGATGTTCCGCTACGTTGAAAACGATGACCCCATGCGGTATAAACAATTGGACAAGGGTCTGGATCAGTTGATGGATGAAGGGGTGGCTCAGTTGTTTAAAAGCAAGGTCAATGGCCGTAAGATAATCGGTACGGTGGGGCAGTTGCAGCTTGATGTGATCCAGTTCAGGCTGAAAAATGAGTATGGTGCCTCATGCAGGTACGAAACGCTTCAGATGTATAAGGCCTGCTGGATAGAGAGCGAAGATGAAGAACAACTCGAGGATTTCAGGAAACGCAAAGAACATGCACTGGCTCTGGATAAACATGGCAGAGAAGTTTTTCTGGCAGAATCGCCCCATTCATTGAGAATGGCACAGGAAAAGTTTCCGAAGATCAAGTTTCATTTCTCCAGCGAGTTCTGATTGAAT
>JAGXLC010000392.1 GCA_018334875.1 Bacteroidales bacterium
AAGGTGAAACCGGGATATTGGAAGGCCTTGTTTTTGATAACTGGCAGCAAGTTGACCATTTTCCCGAAGATTGTAAATGGATAATCTATGGATTGGATTTTGGTTACTCAAATGATCCGACTTCAATTGTAAAACTGGGATACTATGATGGAGCGCTCTACATAGATGAATTGCTCTATCAAACAGGATTAACCAATTCAGAAATTGCGAATTTCATAAAAAATAACAATATTGGTCAGATAATTGCAGACAGTGCAGAGCCGAAAAGTATTGAAGAGATTTATCGGTATGGCATTAATATACGAGGGGCAGAGAAAGGCAAGGATTCTATCATGTATGGCATAACATTATTGCAGGAATATCCGTTAAAAGTAACAAAGCGAAGCACTAATTTAATCAAAGAATTGAGAAATTATAGCTGGCAGACTGACAAAGAAGGCAAACAAATTAATAAACCGATTGATATGTGGAACCATGCCATTGATGCATTGAGGTATGTTGCCATGTATCAAATAGGTAGAAAACAACAATTCGTATGGGCTTAATGAATATATTTAAAAAGAAAGCAATAAGCAAGGCAGAATATGACGCCATGATCACCCGGCAAAACGAGATGTATAGGATTTTATATGATTTTTTAGGAGGCCGGGGCGTATATCTTGACCGGGACATGAAAGTTGATGACTATGTGAATAAAGGATATGAGGGTAACGCCGACATTTTCTCGATTGTCTCAAAGATTGCCACGAAATTCGCTACACCTCCCGGAAAATTACAAGTCAAAAGAAAAAACGAATGGCAGGATGTGGAAAGCCATGAATTTTTGGACCGGATTCAGCGGCCCAATCATTTTCAAACGTGGTTTGAATTTAAAATGACTTGGGAGTTATTCCGATTGATCACCGGAAATAGTATTGTATATTCTCCGAAGTTAGACGCGGGAAATAATGCCGGTAAATTAACACAGGATGGGCTTCTCATGATGCCTACTCAACTGATAGAAATTGAAAGTGGAGGCTGGCGGCAACCTATTGGGACTTATCAATTCACAATAGATCATACGGCGAAAGGGATACCTCCTATTTACGTGTGGCATGAACGTTTTCCATCACTTCAATACGAGGAAGGTCGCCATTTTATGGGTTTATCACCAATTAAGGCAGCTTTGCAAATACTTAACAGGCAAAATGCAGGTTATGACCGGGCGGCAAAAATGTATAGTCAGGGTATGCCGTCACATTTAATAACAGATCCTGCTTTACAGAGTCAGCCAACCGAAGAACAGAAGCAGCTTTTTGAGAAAAACTGGAAAGAAAAATATGGTAATAACAGAAATTTAATGGTTCCGGCACTAGCACCAGAAGGGGTTAAAGTACATAAGCTAGGATATGACAGTGTAAAAGAATTAGGTATTTTAGAAGCATCTCAGGATGGGCGTCGTGCATTGTGTAATGTTTACCAGGTTGCCGCCGAACTTTTCAATGACAGCGTGGGAGCGACATTTAACAATCGTAGCGAGGCAAGAAAAGAGATGTGGACGGATCGTATTATGGTTGATCATCAGTCTTTTTATCAAGGTATTACGAATGATATATTGCCAGGTTATGCAGGCAATGAGATAATGCAATATGTTCCTGACTATTCAGAAGTTGAGGAACTGCAAGCAGATAAGAAAACTAAAGTGGGGTGGGTTTCTCAGATGTATCAGGATGGAGTTATCAATGGTGATCAATATCTGGAATATATGGATGATGAGCCGGTAGGTGACAAGCATCATCAAACTTATTATATCAACATGAACAAAATCCCGGCAGAACAGGCAATGGAGAGTGATATATTGGGGCCTGACCGGGATGAGGATAAGGCGTATAGAGAAATGAATGTGAATTATTAAAAATCAATGAAACCAGACCTAACTCAAATAAAAATAAAAGCGCTGGATGAAACACTTTTAAAGCGCAAACCGGTAAATATTAAACCTCAAAAATTATATTATATGGCACAATCAGAAAAACAGGAACAAAAGCAAAAAACCTACACTGAAAAAGAGCTTAAAAAAGCCCTGAACGATCAGAAAGAAGCTATTAAGCAGCGTATCAAACAACACAACAGTGATTCGTTGCATAAACAATTAGTGCTTAACGATATTGAGCAGGTGTAAAACTTGAATCATGCCAATCCCAACTCCCCGAAATAACGAGACAGACAGCCAGTTCATGGACCGGTGCATGAGTGATCCGGTAATGACTAGTGAATATCCCAGGCAAGATCAACGTGCTGCTGTATGCTCGGCGCAACTTGGCAAACAAAAAGCCTACAGCCCAGCCGGGGCTAACACAATTAACAGGTTGCGTGGTCAGTTTCGTAAAAAATACAAAAAGGAAATGACTAACGCCCTGGATAAACTCGTGAAACCTGTTTTTGACGAAATTCAGCAGGGAGCGAACGGGGAGCAGTTAATGAACGCTATTGATACGATAATTAAGCCGGCTCCAATTCAGGATATTTACGAAAAAATGGTTCCTGAAATCGGGATATACTTTGCCGAAAGAGAATACCGGAAAGCCAAATCATTTTTAGGAAATGATATTCAACTGAAAAGTCCAGTGACCGGTTGGACAGCAAAACAGGAGGATGAAGATGAAATTCTCAGGGATATTTGGATGCAGGAATTGATTAAGTTTGCAAGAGAGGATTTGGGCCAAAATATTGTATCGGTAACTGGAAACAGTAAGGAATTATTAAGAAAATACCTTGGTGAAATATTACAGGAGCAGCCTGGATTGGGTTCGGTAGCACAAACAACGGAACTAAACGATAGGCTCAAGAAGAGATGGACAAAAGACCGGTTTTGGAGAGCAAAAAGGATCGTAAGGACTGAGACGACAACGGCAAGTAACCGGGGGCTACGAAAGGGAGTTGACGCAACGGGGAAAGACTACGATAAAACCTGGTCGGCGGCATTTGTTGATACAAGGCAGGATCACATAGATGCGCATGGGCAAACAGTTGGCAAAGATGAATATTTCAATATTGGTGGTGCGCAAATGTTTGAGCCGGGCGATCCGGCGGGGCCTGTTGAACAGGTAGTGAACTGCATGTGCACTGAGACTTTTGAATTTAAACGGTAAATTTGTGAAATCAAAAAATAATTTTTATATTTACCCCGTTGTATGTAAAAGCTGTGGCAAGTTAATCGCAAAGATTGATTTTAAAGAGAAAAAAGGAGTTGAAATAAAATGTAGATATTGCGGGTTTTATAATAAATTTTAAGTATGGAAGATATAAGAGAAAAAATCGCAAAATATATTCATGACGAAAATTGGTCGGGATGGATGGAATATCTGTTTTCTAAGTGTTATCCGGCAACGGGGCAATTTGATAAGAATACAGGTGAATTGATCATTCCGAAATGGGCAGTTGACAGATGGATGAAACAAATGCGAATTCCATACGAGCAATTATCCGAACGTGAAAAAGAATCAGATCGAAAAGAGGCAGATAGAATTTTACAGATTATAAACAAGAAAGTTAAAGTAGAGATTAATGATAAAGAAATATATAAAATAATAGAAAATCAGAAAAATAAAAAAAAGCAAAGACTTTAATTACTTTTTAATGAAATAAGTTTCAACTGACATATAAATACAAAGAGCTTCACGAAAGCCAGACATCCGAAAGGGTGAGCTGGCTTTTTTAATTATATAAGTTATGGAAAAGAAAAATAAATATCTTGACTACCAGATTAAAGCCGTTGACGATAAAAAAGGCACGGTGC
>JAGXLC010000393.1 GCA_018334875.1 Bacteroidales bacterium
TGCAACTAAATTTCAGCCCGGCGGGTCTTTTCATTCTGAATATCACCCTTGCTTTCATTATGTTTGGGGTAGCCCTGGAGATTGATGTGAGCAGCTTCAAGCATATTCTTAAGAAGCCTAAATCCCTGCTGGTTGGTTTTTTCTCTCAGTTTCTGGTTCTGCCGGGAGTCACATTTCTGTTGATCCTGGTTATTCAGCCAACCCCCAGTGTAGCCCTGGGCATGTTGCTGGTAGCCTCCTGCCCGGGAGGCAATATCTCCAATTTTATCTCCAACCTGGCGCGCGGCAATACCGCCTTATCTGTTTCCTTGACCGGTATAGCTACCTTAGGTTCTATCTTTCTGACACCTGCGAATTTTGCTTTCTGGGGAGGGTTATATGAGAAAGCTTCGCAACTGATCATGCCCATTGAGATCGATCCCTGGCATATGTTGCGCACGGTGGTCATTTTGTTGGGCATACCCATGGTGGCAGGCGTCTTTTTTGCCCGCCGGTTTCCCCGTATCACGGCACAGATCAAGCGTCCGATCAAGATCGTCTCCATCTTGATCTTTGCAGGTTTTGTGGTGGTGGCTTTTTCCAATAACGTCAACTATTTTTTGAAATATATCCATTTGATTTTTCTGATTGTTTTGGCCCATAATGCCATTGCTCTGTTGTCGGGTTTTTCGATCAGCACGTTTTTCCGTTTGCCCCGTGTTGACCGGCGATCCATATCCATCGAAACAGGCATTCAGAACTCGGGTTTGGCCTTGGTTTTAATTTTCAATCCAAAATTGTTCGATGGTCTTGGAGGTATGGCTTTTGTAGCGGCCTGGTGGGGCATTTGGCATATTGTGGCTGGTATGGGCATCGCAGGCCTATGGTCAAGGAAACCACTGAATAAAAAAAATGGAAAGCTTTCCTGGAGCGGCCGCAAAGCGGATCTTTAAGGACAGGTGTGGGGTGAATAGAACCTCTGCGCGATGCACGCAGGCATATCCATAATGAGTAGCAGCTATGGCACAGCATAACATTGAAAAGTGGGATCCAGGTTACGCTCTTCTGAAACCCTTTGTAAATCTTAATTTCAGGGGCTATTTCCGGAAGATATACATTCAGGGGCGGGAGAATATTCCCCGGGACGTAGCTGTGATCTTTGCTCCCAACCACCAGAATGCCCTGATGGATGCACTGGGGGTGCTTTATGCTTTGCCTGGGCAGCCGGTTTTTCTGGCGCGTTCGGATATCTTCAGGAATCCTATCATTGCCCGCATATTGACTTTTTTGAAGCTGCTGCCCATCTATCGCATCCGGGACGGATACGAGAGTTTGCAGCACAATGACTGGATATTGAATAAGGTAGGGGATGTGCTCAGGCAAAAAAGGAGCCTGGTGATCTTTCCTGAAGGCAACCACTCTGCCTATAGAAGACTTCGGCCTTTGAAGAAGGGTATTTGCCGCATTGCCTTCCAGGCTGAAGAGAAGAATGATTTCACCCTGGGTTTGCAGATTGTACCGGTAGGTCTGGATTACGATGATTTCTACAAGTTTGGCCATACCTTGGTGGTTCGGTTTGGCCGTCCCATTGCCGTGGATCCTTTTAAGCCGATGTATGAGGAGAGCCCATCGCGGGCTTTTATAGCCCTGAAAAAGGTGATAGCCCGTCAGTTGCAGCAAGTGATGATTCAAATCTCAGATAGGAAGCATCACGATGCGATCAATCAGCTCAGGGAGATCTACCGGGTAAGGATGGAGGATCATATGAATGGTTCGCTGAGGAAACGGCCTGACCAGCTCGAAGCGGATAAGAAGCTTATTCAGGTATGCGAGGCACAATGTGCTGCTCATCCTGAAGAGGGGGCGCGCCTGGACCGTCAGGTCAGGCGTTACCAATGGGTATTGAATCGCATCAGGCTGCGGCCCTGGGTTTTCAACCGAAGAAACTATGCGTGGTGGAAACTACTGGCACAAGCTCCGATGATGCTGGTTCTCCTTCCGGTTTTTTTATATGGCCTGATCAACAATGCCCTTCCTTTCTTTCTGCCTGTCCTGCCTACCAGAAAGGTGAAGGATCCCCAGTTTTGGAGCTCCATCAAGAACGGGGTGGCTTTGATCCTTTTTCCTCTTTTTTATGTGCTACAGACCATCGCTGTGGCAGCCTTCACCAATGGAGCCTGGATACCGCTTGGCTACCTGGTAAGCCTGCCATTGACCGGTTATCTGGCTTACCGGTATTATGTAGGCTGGAAAAAACTGATGGCCAAATGGCGCTATAACCTCTTACAGAAGAGAAGGCCTTTCATGATGAAGCAAATTCTTGATTTAAGAAGGGAGATCTTCTCTACTGTTGACCGGTGGTGGTCAAAAACCGAGGCATCCTAATTGATTGCTTGAATCCCCGGTTCTCGCAAAGCATAGTTCTTAAGGGAGTGTAAAGGTTCGTCTTGTTTACCTGTATATCTCCATAATAGAATCCAGATGTCCGGAGAAACCTATAGAAGAGCATCCTAAATAATATTTTCGGGCAAAAGAAAGAATGTATTGCCTGGTGCGATACATTCTTTCTGGGGAGCATCCTATGAAACTACTTTATTCTTTGATCAACTCGAATGTACTTTCCATCACGTCGGCCGAGCTGCTGCCAACGAATACTTTGAATTTGCCGGCTTCCGCCTGGTAGCTCATGTCTGCGGTATAAAACCTCAAGTCATCGGGGGTAAGGGTGAACGCCACCCGTTTTTCCTGTCCGGGCTCCAGGGATATCTTCCGGAATCCTTTAAGTTCCTTGACAGGTCGTGTTACGCTTCCTACCATGTCGCGGGTATACAACTGAACGATCTCTTCCCCTTTGTATTTCCCGGTATTTTTTACATTGACCGATACATTGAGGGTTTGGTCAAAGCCCATTTTTTCCTTATCCACCTGCATACCAGAGTATTCGAAGGTGGTATAGCTTAATCCGTATCCGAAGGGATAGAGGGGATCGTTGGAAACATCGAGGTAACGGCTGGTATAGCTGTCCTCCGGGTTATACGGGCGCCCGGTCTTTTTGTGGCTGTAATAGATGGGGACCTGGCCGACTTCTTTGGGGAAGGTAACCGTCAGTTTCCCGGAGGGGTTGGTGTCGCCGGAGAGGATATCGGCAATGGCCTCGCCGGTGCGGGTGCCCAGATGCCAGGTGTTAAGTATGGCCGGCACATTTTCGTCCAGCCAGGGGATGGTCAGGGGGCGACCGGCCATCACCAGGACAATAACCGGTTTGCCTGTTTCCACGATCCTTTGCACCAGTTCCTTTTGAACGCCGGGCAGTCCGATGTCGGCGCGGCTGGCTGCCTCACCGCTTTGGGTGTGTTTTTCACCGATGGCCATCACCACCACATCCGACTGGATGGCGGCAGCAAGTGCTTCACCGAATCCACTTTTGTCATTGCCGGTAAAATCACAGCCATGGGCATAACGGATGGCCGTGCGGGGAAATTCTTTTTCCAGGCCCTGCTTAACGGTTACCACCAGTGAGTCGGTGCCGGAGGCATGCCAGGTACCCAGCAATTCACGCTGGTTGTCGGCCAGGGGACCAATCAGGGCTATGCTGTTGATATCTTTGGAAAGGGGCAGGAGCTTGCTTCCCTGATGCGCCTCATTTTTGAGCAGGACTGCCGACTTTTTGGCGGATTTCAGGGCATGATCCATCATCTCCCGGGAATGGATGATCTCTTTTTCCCGTTGTTCATCCAGATAACGGTAGGGATCCTCAAACAGTCCCAGGTCGTATTTGAGTTCCAGCACCCGG
>JAGXLC010000394.1 GCA_018334875.1 Bacteroidales bacterium
AAACTTGCTTTTGATGTTTCTTATGAGCCGGTTGTTGGAGAAGGCAAATTGTTTGTTCCTTCTATGGTCTCCGACCGAATAACTGCCTATTCAGCCAGAAACGGGAAAGAGCTCTGGCGATATTACGCTGGCGGCCCGGTAAGGTTTGCTCCCGTATATGATTCCGGTAAGGTTTATTTTGTCTCCGATGACGGCTACCTCTATTGTCTGGATGCCGGTTCGGGAGAGCTTCTTTGGAATTATAAAGGGAGTTACTCGACCAGAAAGGTCCTGGGGAACGAAAGGATAATAAGCATGTGGCCGGCAAGGGGTGGTCCCGTGATCAAGGATGACGTGATTTATTTTGCCTCTGGTGTAGTGCCTTATGAAGGAGTCTTTATTCATGCAGTGGATGCAGAAAGTGGAGATCAATTATGGACCAACAGTACTGCCGGTTCACAATGGTCACTGCATCAGCACGGTGGCGCCTACTCATACGGCGGACCCTCACCACAGGGCTATTTGACTTTAAGTGGGGATAAACTGATCGTACCCGGAGGAAGAACACCTCCGGCTGTCTTTGACAAAAAGGACGGTGAATTCTTATATTTCAATCTTCCCAGTGGTAATGTTGGCAAAGGCGCTGGTGGTTATAGAGCATTTGCTACGGAGGACTGGTTTTTTAACCACGGCATGCTTTATGCCTTGAAAGACGGCGCACAATACGGACATGTGCCGGGAGATGTTATAACCGATGAGGCCTTTATTGGGGCAGTCGATGACAAGCTTATTGCCCATGATGCGGATATCACGACAACAGAGGTTGAAATTCAGGACAGGCTTGAAAGGGGTGCCATAAAAGAGCGTTATGAAGTGAAAGAAAAATGGAATGTTGAGGTGGATGATGTAGAACACCTTTACTGTAAAACCGATTCCCATTATGTAGTAAGCCGAAACAAAGGCCAAACGGCATCTCTGATTCCCCTGGACAATGAAGGCAGGCCTGGTGATGGGATTTGGGAATATGACATTGAGGGAGAAATATGGCGTATGTTTGCCGCTGATCAAAAATTATATGTAGTAACCAGGGAAGGAAAGATATATTGCTTTGGAGAAAAGGGATTTTTAGCTTCTGTGAAGCATCATTCCTATCAACCGAAGCATTCTGAACCGGATGAGCAATTTTCCAACCTCGCGTCTTCCATCCTTCAAAAAGCCGGAAACAAAACGGGATATGGAATGATTTATAAGGCAGGAAACAGTGAGCTGATTAAGAGTTTGACAGATAGCAGTTCCATGCATTTTGTGGTGGTGGAATCCGATTCTGCAAAGGTGGAAATGCTGAGGCGCCGCTTTGACGATTCGGGTATTTATGGCAAAAGGGTTGCAGTGATTGAAGAAGATGAATCCAGCTCTTATTTCCTTCCTTACATCTATAACCTGATCATCCTGAATGGTGATGAACCCGCTGAAGATATAAGAAAAGCCTTTGGTGCCCTCCGGCCTTATGGGGGCACGGCCTGCTTTGCAGGGATAGATCCCGGCTTTGAGGATAAGGTCAATCAACTTTCTCTGGAGAATGGAATTCTGGAAAGGGAGAATGATTTCGCCTTTCTGAAAAGGAAAGGTTCGCTTCCCGGTTCAGGTCAGTGGACCCACCAGTATTCCGGTTCTTCCAACCGGACTTATTCTGACGATACCCTGGTGAAACCACCTCTGGGAATCCTATGGTTCGGAGGCCCTTCTAACCGGAATGTGCTACCCAGACATCATAACGGACCTATACCGCAGGTTGTCGGAGGCAGAGTGTTTCTGTTGGGAGTGGAAACCATCAGCGCCCGATGTGCATATACCGGAAGAGAATTGTGGGTAAAAGAAATTCCGGGAATTGGCCATCCTTTTACCGACCTGGAGCTTGAGGAAAAATTCAGAGCCGGGAATGAAGTGTATATGTCCAATCACCCGGGAGCAAATTTTATTGGGAGTCCTTATGTTTCAACTGAAAACAGGGTTTATATCATTTATAAAGACAGGCTGCTGTCCCTGAATGCAGCTACAGGTGAACTGGTAACCGAATTTCGGCTGCCTGAAATACAGGATTTAGAGGTAAAAGAATTCGGCCATGTCATGGTATCGGGAGATTATCTGATTACTGCCATTGGCCCTCAAATATTTGAGGAAGGTGAACAACCGGGAAAAGAAAGCAACTGGAATGCGACGTCCAGCTCTGTTTTGCTTATTATGGACCGCCATAGCGGAGAAGTTTTGTGGATGAAAAAGTCTGAACAAGGCTTTAGACATAACGCCATCGTTGCCGGCGAAAATCGTTTATTTCTGGTTGACGGATTGTCAGAGGAAGTGGTAAAAATACTGAGGAGAAGGGGAGAGCATATAACAGATTCGAGGCTTTTGTCTTTAGATTTAGAGACAGGCCAGGAGCTGTGGTCAATGAATGAAAATGTGTTCGGAACCTGGCTTGGGCTTTATGAAGACAAGGGGATTCTGTTGCAGGGAGGTCGGCGCGGAGCGAGGCGTCCGCTGCCGGATGAACCGGATGACCGTTTGATAGCTCATAACAGCTCGACCGGAGAAATACTATGGGAAGCCAGGCATAAATACACCGGCCCGCTGGGGCTTCATCCGGATATGATCATTCCTGGAGACCCGGAGGAACCGGCATTTGAACCGGAAACCGGGGAGGTAGTTTTCAGGGATCACCCGGTTACAGGAGAGGATTATCGGTGGGAATGGTACAAAACCTACGGCTGCGGTACAATGAATGCATGCAGGAACCTTATTGCTTTCCGATCGGGAAGCGCCGGGTATTATGATTTGTCGAACTTCGGAGGTAGCGGAAACATCAGTGGATGGAAGGCAGGATGTACCAACAACCTTGTTCCTGCCGGCGGCATACTGAATGTTCCCGATTATACAAGAACCTGTACCTGTTCCTATCCGCTGCAGTGCAGCTTTGCTATGGCTCATATGCCTTATGCGGGGCTGGAAATGTGGACATTCAACAAGATTTCCATTGAGGATGAGGTGATCCGCAGCCTGGGTATCAACTTTGGCGCTCCGGGCCAAAGAAAGGAAGATGATGTGCTGTGGGTTGAATATCCCAGGGGATATGACCAAGGGCCGGAACTTCCTGTGAAAATCGAACCTGATGCTGTTAAATGGTTTGGCCATCATGCTACCTGGATTAAAAATCCCGAGGAACAATACAATTGGGTGGCTTCCTACGGAGCTGAAGGCATCTCCTCAATTTCAGCGGATCTGGTTCCTAAAGGCTCTCTGGATGAAGTATCCTATACCATTGCTTTGTATTTTGCCGAACCTGGTAATTTTTCGGCTGGTGAACGGGTTTTTGATGTTTCCATTCAGGGAGAGAAAGTGCTTGAAAATTTTGATTTGGCTCAGCAGGCTGGAGGAACCCGGCGTGTGCTCAGAAAAGAATTCAAGGATATACAGGTTGAAGACAGCCTCCGCATTGAATTTTCAAACCATACCCGTCCAACGGTTATATCAGGTATTGAAATCACAATGGACAATCAGACATCTGGTGAAAACAACTGATCAACTTATGAAAATATTCGCGACCAAAATATCAACATCAATCCTCCTGTTCATCGGATTGTTTTTGTCAATTCCTCTTTTCAGTTTTTCCTGTCCCATACCTGTTTTTAGATATGCCCTGGAATACTGGGAAGCCGATTCTTATAGACTGGAGATTTTCTATAAGGATGGGTTCAGTTCTGAAGAGCAAGCCCTGGTTGATCGGCTTAAAATAAA
>JAGXLC010000395.1 GCA_018334875.1 Bacteroidales bacterium
CCAGGATTGCCCTGTAGGTTTCCGCCTGGTCACTTAGAGTTTGTTTTTCAGGATCATCGATCCAGGCGCTGAACTCGGTTATGTGAAACTCCAGATTGTATTTGTGACACCAGCTAATCAACTCATCCAGGGCTTGCAGGTTTTCAGGGGTGTCCCATCCGGTTTTTATATGGGCCTGCCAGCCCAGGGCATCAACCTTAAAGCCACGTTTCCTGAGATACATGATGGTTTCTTTTACCACTTCCATCCCTTTTGTTCCGGGAGCACAATGGTTATTGAACAACTGTTTCAGATCCGGTGCATGTTTGTTAGATATTTTAAAAGCCTGCTTTATATAAAGCGGGGTTTGATTGGGATCGCTATCCTGCCCGATCTTTAACCAGGGATTTTCCCATTCCTCCGTACCGGGTTTCGGATGATGCCATTTGCCGTCGGAAAGCACGGTTTCATTAACCACATCGATGTATTCAATGCCTTTCACATCATTATACCGTTTGGACAAAGCCGTCATGAACCTTTTTAATTCTTTCTCCAGCTCCCTGCCGGTTCTTTTATCTGCTTTGGCCCAATCAGAACACTGCGGACCAATGGGGCCATGAATTCTAAGGATCTGGTTGTTTTCATGAATGTGATCTATCCATGCATCAGCCCTGGACCATTGACATTTTTCAGGATTTTGGCGAACAACCGCATGCTTGAAATCGTTTTCCGGAGTTACATAATTGAACTCCCGGTCCATGATCTTCCCGGTTTTTGTTCCAAAGGCCCAGCTTCCGGTAGTACAACCCATCAGTAAATTGCCGGAGGTATAGTTTTCAGACACAATCTCACGGATCCGTTTGCCTTCCGGTGTGGGTAATTCCTGGGCATGTAAAGGAGGCAAGTAACAAAAGAATAAAAACAAAATAAAGATGAGAAGAAGCGGGTTTAAAGGGTACTTGAATCTGAAATTTACCATGACATTGACTTTTTAGCAATTTTTGTTTATAACAAAAATAATGAAATAAAATTTTATCTATTAAACCTCGCACCCTTAAAAAGTTCTCTCAAACTAAAGCAATAATATTCATTGATTGTAAAATTAGTAATTAAATTTAGTCTAAAAAGGCGCTCGGCTATATTTAGCTAATTGTGTAAAAATTACATATTGAATTTCAAAAATCTAATAGAGCGCCTTACCAGCCAAAATCTAGCTTTTTATACCGGACTCTTAATTTATAATTTATCTGCCCCTCCCCTCTTAAACGCTATGCTTTCATTATGCCATCCCTCCATTTTAGAGGGTCACGGCAAGCAACCGAGCGTTTGAAATCGTTATTCGATGCTTTCCTTTACAATTCTGCGTAGCTCACTGAATTTATAATCATCTGCGGGTCCTGAGGTCTTATATATGATGTTTCCATTCTTATCAAGCAGAAAAACATAAACCGTGCCCGTATCCTCCACATTGAAATGGCTAAAATATTTTGAAAGCGGTCCATAGTAAGTGGCCACATGGTCGTGTTTGGCCTTCGGCACGCCGGCCCGCATGCCGGCATCGATCCAGCCCGACATCCACTTCCAGTCTTTTGATATCATGGGAATTTCATAAAAAGTCACCGATTTCCGTTTCCCGAATTCCTTAATGAAAGGATCCAGCCATGAATCCACTTCCCCCTGGGTTTGCCGTTTAAAGGCTATAAGGATGAAAGCATATTTCCCCTTTGTGACATCCGGAAATGTTATTTTTTCCCCCGACAGGGTTTCCGCTTCTATCGCCGGAAATTTACTGGATGGGTCTTTGTAATTCATGGCTGGTCAAATATTATTCTTCAACAAATTCAACAACATCGGCCGTAATATATAATTCAGATTCGGTATATACCATAAGATTCAACATATCACTGTCAATTCGCACATTGGCCAGTGCCAGCTTCTTCCCCTCGATTTCGCCGTGTTGTTCCCTGTAGTTCTTCCATAAATCCTGTATGGCATGATTATAGAGCTTTGCCGGGCCTTCTACCCTGGCAAGGGCAAATGTGTTGGAAACCGATCCCATCGAATAGCTAACCCCAAAAATATAGGATGCCTTGGCATAGCCTTCCAGATCTTTGGCAGCAATCCTGAAATTGGGTTCGGATAACTCCACATTTGTTACATTATGGGCCAAAAAAGAACCCGCACTCATACAACCCGATAAAGTGAAGGATAAGATGAGCACTGATAATAAGAGCAATGGTCTTTTCATTTGTTCAAAAAGTTTAAATGGTTTAAATTTGAATATCTGGCAATAAAATTATAAAAATACGGTATCAAATAAAAATTTTTCCCATACTGGATTCAAACAATTTACCTGAGCAGATGTTTATCTAAAAAATAACAGGAGGCTAGCAATGAAAACTTTTATAAAATCAATCACCGGTATTATAGCACTTATGCTGATAACGACTTTCATGGCTTCAGGCCAGCAGATGGTCAAAGAAAATGCCGAACCGGAGAAAATCACCGAAGGATACCAGTTTACCGAAGGCCCGGTCTGGCATGATTCGGGTTATTTATTATTCAGTGATATTCCTGCAAACACCATATTCAAATGGACGCCGGGATCGGAAGCAGAAGTGTATATGAAACCCAGCGGCCATTCCAACGGGCTTACTTTTAACCGGGAAGGTCTGCTGGTGATGGCCCAGCATGACGGAGCCGTAGCTAAACGGGTGAGTGAATATTCTTTTGAAGTTGTGGTGGATTCCTACAAAGGCAAGCGGCTGAACAGCCCCAACGACCTGGTTGTAAAATCCGACGGTTCCATCTATTTTACCGATCCTTCATTTGGGGTATCCGAAGAGGACAAGGAGCTGGATATACAAGGGGTTTACCGCTATTCCAAAGATCAGGGGCTTCAGCTTCTGACCAGCGATTTTGATATGCCCAACGGCATTGCATTTTCACCGGACGAAGAAAAGCTTTATGTCAATGACAGCAGGCACAACCACATCCGCGTTTTTGAGGTAAAAAGGGATGGTACGGTAAAGAACGGGAAGCTATTTGCGAAGATGGAATCCGAAGGAGAAGGCGGAGCCGATGGCATGAAAGTGGATACCAAAGGAAATGTATACTCCACCGGTCCCGGTGGACTGTGGATCTTCTCGCCGGAAGGAAAATTGATTCAGCAGGTAAAAACGCCGCGCATCACCAACCTGGCCTGGGGAGGAAAGAACAGGAAGACCCTTTTTATGACCGCTCCCAATGCCGTGTATAAGCTGGAGATGAAAACAAAAGGGTACACCTCATTTTGATGGTCTGCTACAATTGTCTTACTCCACGAAAAAATCAAGTGCATTAAGCCCTGCGGAATAGTCAGTTTCCATTTGATGGGTTTTCTCTAACCCGAATGATCTCTATTATCGCTTGTTTCATCATAACTTTAGACAAAACAGGCTCAAAGGAAGGGGGTTCTATCAGATCAAACCTCCTTTCCCCGGAACCGGAGGGGATAACAGAGGGTGACAATATGATAAAGATGAGAAATACTACAAGCAAGGCATACAAGGGCCAGCTAATTTGAGCATACATGTCGGAGAAAAACGCTGGCATAAAAGGATGTATGGATAACAAACCGAAAACGGAAAGTATAACCAGGATGAAGATTATTGTCTTCAATGATCCGAAGACCGGAGCATTTATCCACCATCCCCACCAGGATGGTTTCATTTTATATTTCCAGATATGGCTGAGCAAATCAAGGGTATTCTTTTTGACTTGCAGTTCCGGTTTTAATTCAAGACAATGTTT
>JAGXLC010000396.1 GCA_018334875.1 Bacteroidales bacterium
GCTTCAGTGGATTTTTCCAAAAAATGATTAATGAATTAAAGGATAAAAATGCATTTTCTAATGTTCTTAATTTCAAGGAAAGAGTAGAAGAGCTTCAAAAGGTTCAGACTATAATTGGGAAAGAGATAGATCTTCTAGAAAAAGGTGAATATGTGAAACCAGGAGGAAGGATTATTCCATATAGATTTCTTGGAATAGGAGCTGTTGTGGTCAAGAAACGACTGGAAGAACGTGAAAAAGAGAAGATGGCAGCATATACTTTTATATTGATGATGCGATTCTTTCATTCAATGGTCGGTAAGGAACAATCTACTTTCTGTAAACCTGAGCAAAGTTGCCAGAAAATAACGGTTAGATGATCTATGTTAGAAAGGTTTCATATGAATTAATCTATTCGTTAATTGAGTAGAATTCAAAGTCTGGGGATGGCTCGGATACCGATGTTATAGTGTGAGCTTAAGATTTTAGTTTTAGCTGTGAAAATTTGCTCAGTGATACAAATAATTATAAAACCGAATGCTATGGGATACCATAAAGAAAGGATAGCTATATATTGTCAACCCATGAGCTGGATGTAGGATTAATATAATTTTCATTAAGGTGAGGATCCTGGATCACAGGAAAATCTGAATAAAGGCAATAGTTGTGCACTTTCAATTCCCTTTAGAATAACTAAATATAGATAGATATAAATTCTATTAATAAAAGATATAACAATGAAAACAAAAAAATACCGTATCAATGGTCGAGTAATCGACCAAACAGGGAAAGGAGTCGAAGGGCTCCGGGTTGAGGCATGGGACAAGGATCTTATATTCAATGATTTTCTTGGAAGTGCGGAAACCGATTCAAACGGCAGGTTCGATATAGAGTTTGATGAGTCCCATTTCAGGGAAATTTTCCTGGATAGGCGACCGGACTTGTTCTTTAAGGTATTTGATCATGATGAGCTTATAATCAATACCAAAGATTCGGTCCTATGGAATTTTGAGAAAGGAGAGAAAGAGATTGAGATCAGGGTGGATATTCCCGCTCCGGATCAGATTTTCAGGGTTAAAGGCATAATTTGTGAGCAGGATGGTTCTCCTGTTGCAGGTGCAACGGTCAAAGCCTTTGATAAAAATATAAAATCCGAAACATTCCTCGGTGAAACTACTACCGGTAAGGCAGGCCGATATGAGATAGCCTATGCTGCTGAGAAATTTATCCGATCGGGAAAAAGACAACCTGATCTTATCGTTCGTGCCAGCTATCCAAATGGTGAGGAACTGGCTTCTACCAAACAACCTTTCTATAATGCGGGAAAGATTCAGGAAGTAAACCTCATTGCTGGCCATGAAAAATACAAAGGGCCTTCGGAATATAAACAATGCCTGAAAACACTTACTCCCTTGTTAAAAGACAATGAACTATCTGAACTGACAGCGGAGGAAGTCGATTTTCTGGCTGGCAAGACAGGAATTGATTCCAGACAGATTAAGCAACTTGTCCTTGCTGCCCGGTTTGCCGAAAAAAGCGGACTGCCTGCCGAGGTATTTTATGGAATGTTGCGTCAAAATCTTCCTGCAAGCCTTCCGGGCCTTCTCGCCCAGAATCCTGATATCCAGAAAAGTTCATTGGAAGCTGCAGTCAGAGATAACCTTATTCCCGCTACCATTCCGGTCGAACAGGTGCTGGAGCGTTTTCAGGAGATGGTTATTGATCATGCTTTTGAACCCCTGGAACCCTTACCTACGGGAAAAACAACGTTAGGCGAGCTGCTTGGTACCGTTCAAATGAACCAGGAAATGCAAAGGGACTTTCTAAATATTTATGTGAATCATCAAGGCTCGGTCGAAGAATTCTGGTCTTCACTGGAGCAAACCGATTTAGAACCACATGTTCAGGAACTGCAATATACGCTGCAATTGGGAGTATTGACAGGCAACCATTTACCGTTGGTTCAACATCTGAAACAATTGGAATCTATATCCTGTTTGCGCGATCTTGCCGGCCTGGATGTGGATAACTGGAAAGAAATGGTCCAGGCCCATGGTTTACCCCCGGATGTACCCGGAAAGGATGACGAAGAAAAAGCAGACAACTATGCCCGAACAATCTTCCGGATGGTTCAGGATGCCTTTCCCACCACAGTTGTTGGTCACAAACTAAGGAGAGAAGAGGAATTTGTATTGCCGTTCCAGGAAACGATCAGTGACTTTTTTATTGACACGCCTGAATTTGAGCTTGGCACCACACAGATTGATACCTATCTCAGGGAGAATCCGGATGTTTTTTCTGAAGCGGAAGACAGAGAGGGCTTGATCCGGGAACTTAAGACCCTTGACCGGCTCTTCCGAATTTCCCCGCGTTTTGAACGTTACGAAACCATAAAGGTTCTGAAGCAAAACGGTTTTAATTCAGCTCAAAGCATCGCCATGATGGGGCAAAGCAGCTTCTGTACCCAGTTTGCTGATGCTGAAAAGCTCGGCAATTACTGGAAAGCCAAAGCCATATACAATCATGCCCTGCAAATGACCTCTATGGCTTTATCTATACATTCCAGGCATAGCGCTGCATTCAATCAGCCGGGTATGTATGTATTGCCCAATATTATCGAAAAGATGCAGGAAATTCCCGAATGGGATACCCTTTTTGGTTCGTTCAAATTGTGTGATTGCGAACACTGCAAATCCGTATATAGCCCATCTGCTTATCTTGTGGATCTTTTGGCTTTTTTACAGAATCACAATCTTAAGAAGGAAAATGACACATTTCCAGAAGTGAAATCCGCATTTGGGATTTTATCAGAACGAAGGCCCGACATTGAAAGGATCGAACTTTCCTGTAAAAATGCAAATACCCTTGTCCCATATGTAGACCTGGTTAATGAAATACTCGAGAATGGCGTCTCTTATAATTCTGCAAGTTATCAGACTGAGGGAACAGCCAATGAATTAAGCGCCAATCCGGCACATCTAAATGTTGAAGCTTATGAAAAACTTGCAGAGGCAGTATATCCCTGGAGCTTGCCTTTTGACCTGTGGACAGAAGAGGCTCGCACCTATCTGAACCATCTTGGAGTTTCCCGTTATAAACTGCTGGAAACCTTCAGGAAAAATGGTAAAACGCCGGAGCCGGATGATTATACCATTGCCGGAGAATACTTCGGAATGACGTCAACCGGCTGGCAGATCATTGCCGGCACAACTTCACACGATAACCGTGAATTCTGGGGAATGAGTGAAATAGATTGGGTTGATGAATTAAGCAGGGTTCCTGTTTTTCTTGAAAAATCAGGACTCACCTATAAAGAACTGGATGAGCTGCTCAATACGAGGTTTATAAATCCCGGCAGATTTTCTGATCCTTATGATCCTGAAACGGATATTTCTATCAATTTTCCTGATGCTTTCTGCAATATTGATGAAGCGGAAATTGAAAACCTGGAGGAAATGGCTCTCAACAGAATCCATCGTTTTGTGCGTCTTCTGCGCAAGATTGGCTGGACAGCAAGAGAACTTGATATAGCCATCAATATCCTGAAAACCCCTCATCTTGACGATCCGGAGATTGACGAGCCTCTACTCTTGAAGCTATGTCATCTTAATCGTTTGCACAATGAGTTTAAAGTGCCTGTTGTTGAACTGCTCAGCTTCTGGAGCCTGATCAATACAGAAGACTATAATGGTCAGGTCAAGCCCTTGTATGATCAACTTTTTTTAAACAAAACTGTACTGAACCCTGAAGATAAGATATTTGAACTTAATGACCAAAGAAATGAACT
>JAGXLC010000397.1 GCA_018334875.1 Bacteroidales bacterium
TCCGTCAGAGGCCGGACACAGTGAGAACGCGTCTCCGAAAACCCCGCACGGCGCATACAGCTAAACGGTCGGACGGGTGGAAGATGGTACCAAACATAGTGGATAGGCAATAACTGAGGCTAAGAGCCACCCCCTAAGCATCTACATAACGCTAAAAGCCACCATTTCACCCTAAACACCCTGCATATCCGCTCTCCTCATGCCCCAACCCACCGGTCCGATCCCTCTGTTTGCGCGGGATTGGGTTAAGAATAAATAAATTCAAGGCACCTAAACCCTTCCCGTAGGGACGCACGGCCATGCGTCCCTACGGGAAGGGAGGCAGCAGAAGAATAATTATTTTCGGAGGGATCAGACCGGGTGCCAGACCCATCTGACCACATTTCGAATCAGCGGCATAACAGATGCATCTGCCACCCCGTCTGACCGATTACGGGGTCCACACGGTGAAAGAAAATTCAAGGTGCTAAACTCATATAATCTAATGGATTAGCTATATCTACCCGGTCGGACGGGTGGAGGAAGGCACCAGGTATGGCGGGTCAGCAACAATAAAGGCTAAGAGCAATTATAAAAAGCAAAAGCCGTCATTCCATCCTGCGTGCAATGCATATATGCTCTGCTTATGCCCCAACCCACCAATCCGACCGCAAAAAAAGCGGTCAGACCGGGTGCAAGGCCCGTCTTCCGGTCTCTTGAATCAAAAGCACAACAGATGCTCCTGGCACCCCGTCTGATTCCACTAAAAGTCGAGACCGGCAAAAGATGGCAGGTCGGTATAAAGAAAGGAAAAGACCAATCATTTTAGGCAAAGGTCTGATAGCTATATTTTAATTCGCGTACCCTCTCCCGGCCTCTCCCTTCCGGAAGGGAGAGGAGCTTCTCCTTCATAGTAACTACGGAGAAGGAGCCGGTCCGCAGTAAATTTATTGCTATGCTGCCAATGGCTTTAGAGATTTCTTTATAGTCAGCAATGAAGTAAAAACCCCTGAACCTTGCATTGGCCAGGCTCCTCCCTTCAAAAGGGAGGCGGGGGAGGGTACGCCAATGCAGAGGGTTCTGGACAATTCGACCTTTACCTGCCGGATCTTAACATCAGTGAGATTCAGTTATTTCCCTTTCTATAATCCAAAAAAAGCAGAGACACCGCGCATGGCATCTCTGCAAAAACAGAACTTAATCATCCATACAATTCTATCCTCCAATCAATCTTCCTCCCCGTTCGAGAAATTTCTTATTAAGGTGACATCACCCATCTTTTCAAAGCTCTGTCCATTATAGAACTGGCCTTCTGCTTTCCAGATGTATACATCCTGCTGCATGATCTCGCCATTGTAGTAACCATCCCAGCCTTTATCAACATCACGGGATATAAAAATCCGTTCACCCCATTTATTGAATATTTCAAGTGTGTATTCCTCGACGCCTTCATATACCGGATGGAAAATTTCATTATTCGTGGCCTCAGGATCATAATAACCATCGCTTGGCCCACTCTCACTTGGCGTAAAGGCATTAGGGAACTCGATCTGCCCTTTGCCTCTTACTTCAACAACATTTGGCAGGGAATCGGTGGAAGCACAGCCATGGTCTGACCAGGCCGTCAGGGTGACCGTATATTCTCCCAATTCCTCATATTGATAAACCGGCTTTTCTTCAGTGGAAGTACTGCCATCGCCAAACTGCCATTTATAGGTTTCAGCATATTCGGTAAAATTATAGCAGTTCATCTTCTGATCGGGCAGCATAACTACCTTCGGGTCCACATCGAAATCAATCTCCGGCCGCTTATATACCCGAACCGTATCGTAGGCCGATGCCTCTCCGCTTTCTCCACTGGCAGTCATCTTTACATAATAGGTGCCTGCCGAGTCGTACTCATGGTTAACGATCCTGCCCTTTCCATAATGGCCGTCACCAAAGTTCCATTCATAATCATAAGATTCGTTAAAAGGCGCTTCATCTGCCGTGAACTCGACCGGTAGCGGCTCACAATGAGGCTCGGGGCCAATATTTATACTGAAATCTGCATAAACCCTGGGGGCCAATATTTCAATGCTTTTGCTGGTTGTATCCCAGCAAGAAGAGGTCTGGCTGGTAATCTCCAGTCCAATGTCATATTCACCCCAGTGGGCATAATCGTGGAAATTGGGATCACGTTGATCGCTGGTTTCGCCATCATCAAAATCCCAGGTGTAGTTCCAGGGCCCCTGATTGGATTTATTAAGCATAAATACCTCAGACTCGGGCCACTTTTGCAAACCGGAACCGTCGGTAATGGTAAATTCGGCATTCGGCTGGGCATATACGGTAGCCGATTTGGTGATGGAATCTACACATTCATAGGCGGAACTGGATATGAGCTGTATATCATAAATGGTGTCATGATCCGTAGTATTCACAAACTTGTGGATGGGCTCATCCTGACTGGAGGTGGCTCCGTCGCCGAAATCCCAACTGTAATAGTCGCTGTTTTCTGAGTTATTGATAAAACCGGTAACCAGGGGAGCACAATCCTCTGCCTCTTCTATATCAAAATCTGCAACCACTTCCGGATACACATTGAGAACCAGGCTGGTGCTGTCCCTGCATCCCTCGCTGGTCTCAACATGAAGCTCAAGATCATAAGGCTTCACGTCATTGGTGGTATTGGGATATGAATGGGTGACCACAGCATCCGACGAATTGGTGTTGCCATCGCCAAACCGCCATTGCCATAAGTCGTGTCCGACGGATTGATCCTCCATGGTAGCTTCCAGGGGAGGACAGGAAGAGGTGGTGTCGATGTCGAACCTGGCCTTGGGCTGATGATACACCGTAATGGTCTTGCTGGTATCATCACGGCATTCGTATGGCGATATCACCTCCAGACCAATGGTATAATTGGTATCCTGAGCCCTGTCATAGTTAAAGAAGGTATGCTCGGGATCTTCCAACGCGGAAGTGGCCCCATCGCCAAAGTTCCAGCTATAGTCAGTTCCCTGAGGAACATTGGCCGAATCAGAGAATGAAATCCTGAGCGGATTACATCCTTCCACGCGGTCCATGGTGAAATCGGCATCCACATCATGGTACACCGTAATGGTATCAAGATATACCGACTGACAGCCATCATCATTTGTTGCAAGAAGCTCCACTTCAAATTCTTTAACTACCGGATCTTCATTTTCAAAGGTATGACTGAAAGATGATTTGTCAGAAAATGATTCAGAAGCTTCCGTGTTTCCGTTATTCAGGTTTGTGACCGTCCACTGATAGGTATCGCTGGGATTTCCTACGGAAGAATTCTCAAACGTTACCGGAAAGGGCGGGCAGGCTTCATCATCCTCTATCACAAAATCGGCACGCAGCCGGGAATGCACATGAATATCCTGGTAAGCTGTATCGGTACAGCCGTAATCTGTAGAAGGCATATAACTCACGTGAAAAGTGGTATCATTGGTTGAAGTATTTTCAAATTCGTGAATGGGACCCTGCTGCTTGCTGGTGGCTCCATCACCAAATTCCCAGCTATAGTCAGTAGCCGTGGGATTCTGACTCTCAAAATCTACAGTAAGCGGGTTGCATCCGCGTATGGTGTCCTGGGTGAACTGTGCATCAATGGAAGAATACACCGTGATCTGCCGTTTTAACGTATCATAACAGTTGCCGTTGGTGACGATCAGTGTGAGGTTGCGTATCTGCGGTGAACCCGATGTATTGGTATAAGTATGACTAAAATCGCCGCTGTTATTAGCATCCGCAGATGCGAGATCCAAAT
>JAGXLC010000398.1 GCA_018334875.1 Bacteroidales bacterium
TGATCAGTAATTTATACTCTTGTTAGCTTTAATTTTACTAAACGAAATTCAAGGTCAATACACTAGCTTCGGAGGGCAGGCCTGCCTTCGCTAGCTTCGGTTGCTTACGCTAAAGCTTCAGCGACAGGGGGTGGAGCAAATTTAGGGAAAATGGATTATTGTTTTTACCCAAAAAACGCCCTAAAGGACGTTTTTGGGATGGGTGGGCGAATAGCCCATTAACAACCACCCACGTGAACGTGGGTGCTAATCTCATCAATTATTGTTACTAAACCTGTATCATATAAGCCTTTCTTTAGGGCGATCTTAAAAGTTATTTGGTTAATATTCTTGAACCACAGAGTTATCTGTAATTTAATTGGCTTTTTAATCGGTGGAAAAGGAAAGCCTTCAGAGAAAGCACATAGCGATCGCAATGACCGGATAATTATTGTCTGGTTAAAACTCCGTTAGGGGTTGAATAGTGTAACCCCGGGCAGCGCCCGGGGAGTAGGCACCAGAACTTAAAGCGCTCCAACTGTCGCCCTATCAAAAGGACCTGTTTGGGCATGGAGCGCAAGCAATAAACCGATATAAAAATCCACATAAGGAATTCTGTAGCTATAGGGACAGCCCAATCCGGTTATATTGAAAACCTTATTGACTTTTGGCTTAACCTATCAGGGGCCTGCTCTTTCGCTGCCATCACCAACCCGTCCGACCGGTGCAGCACAATGCATATCCCAATCAATGAGTTCTTTTATTAAGAATTAATCTAAATTAATAACCAATGAAAGTTAATTTTCATTAATTTTGCATTTGATGGGTTCGGTTTAAAAAGCTAATTTTTATGCACACAGCGCTTAGCGGCTACTATAACTGCTTGTCAATCAATATAATAATTTTGACACCTTTAGCTGAGAGAGCCGCTTAGCGCCTTTTTAGACTAGACTCATTTGATATTGTACTAATAAATAAACAAAGCGCTTGTGGGGAGAATACTGGCCATAGATTACGGGAAAAAAAGAGCCGGGTTGGCAGTAACCGATCCGATGAAAATGATTGCCAATGCATTGGATACTGTTCATCCCAATGAGTTGTTGGATTATTTGGCCGGCTATATGGATAAAGAATCTGTGGATACCATTGTTGTAGGTTATCCCAAACAAATGAACAATCAAGAGTCAGAGAGTGTACAATATATCAGACCCTTTTTAAAGAAATTAAAAAAACAATTTCCAAATGTGACTGTAGAACTGGAAGATGAAAGGTTTACCTCCGGCATGGCTAAGGAAGCAATGCTACAGGGCGGAATGAAAAAGAAACAAAGGCAAAATAAAGCAAATGTTGATAAAATAAGCGCAACCATTATTCTACAGTCATTCTTGGAACGAAAAACTACTTAAAGTCATGATATTACCAGTATATATATATGGTTCACCTGTACTAAGAAAGACTGCAAGAGAAGTCGGAAAGGATGAGAAAGGGCTTGATCAGTTTATTCAGGATCTCTGGGATACCATGTATCATTCGGATGGTATCGGACTGGCAGCCCCGCAGGTAGGAAAATCCATCCGGATTTTCGTGGTGGACGGTACTCCGCTTGAAAAGGATGATCCGGAGCTTAAAGACTTTAAGATGACATTCATCAACCCGGAAATCATCGACAGATTTGGCGACGATAAAACCTACGAGGAAGGCTGTCTAAGCATCCCGGAGATACGGGAAGAGATTGTACGTCCTGAAAAAATCAGAATCCGCTGGTATGATGCCGATTTCAATCCGCATGAAGATGAATTTGGCGGCATAGGTGCCAGGATCATCCAGCACGAATACGATCACCTGCAAGGCATTCTATTCACTGACAAAGTGGCACCCCTGAAAAAACGCATGCTCAAGGGTAAGCTGAATGCCATTGCAAAAGGTAAGTTTGACGTTAAATATAAAGTAAAAGTGCCCAAGTAAAAATTGAGCTTCGATGAAGCTCAATTTTTATTTTGGTCTATTCCGCTTTTCTTGGTTTTACTTTGGTTGTAATCTCTTCTGCCAGTTCGGGATCAACGAGTATTCTTCCACAATATTCACACACAATGACCTTCTTCCTGGAACGAATATCCAACTGCCTCTGCGGAGGAATTTTATTGAAGCATCCACCGCAGGCATCCCTTTCTACCGTTACCACGGCCAGCCCGTTTCTGGCATTCTCCCGGATTTTCTTATAGGCATTCAGCAACCGGGGCTCAATAATCTCTCTGATCTTCTCTGAACGGGCATTCAACTCTTCTTCCTCTTTTTGAGTCTCGGAGATAATAGAATCCAGCTCCTCTTTCTTGTTTTTCAAATCTTTCTGTCTTTCTTCCAATTCTTTCCTGGATTCTTCAATGTCCTGATTCCTTTGTTGTATCTTTTCGTTATTTTCCCGGATATGCTTTTCCCGTAATTCTATTTCCAAACTCTGAAATTCAATCTCTTTGGAAAGGGCCTCATATTCCCGGTTGTTTCGAACATTATTCTGCTGTTTCTTATACTTTTCTATTAACTGCTTGGATTCTTCTATTTCGTTTTTCTTCTTACTATTGCTGTTTTCAAGCTCCTTGACTTCATTCTCATAATTCTTTATCCGCGTTTCCAAACCGGCAATTTCATCTTCCAGATCCTGTACCTCCAAAGGAAGTTCTCCCCTTAGCCTCTGGATATTATCAATGGATGAATCCACAGTTTGAAGTTCAAAAAGTGCTTTGAGCTTATCTTCTACAGAATATTCAGTTGTTTGAGATTTTTGCTTCTTTACGGCTGCCATATTAATAATAGTTTATGGGATTAGTATTGACTTCTGATAAATGGGTCGCAAAATTATGAAAATTTTTTGTTAATAAATCATAAAAGAATTCCTTACTCATTTGTTCGCTTTCAAAATGCCCAATATCGGCAATCAATATTTTTTCATCTGCCTCAAAAAAGTCATGATATTTAAAATCAGCAGAAATAAACACATCGGCCTTTTGAGATAGGGCATCATTCAGTAAGAAATTACCGCTTCCTCCTGCAATAGCAACCCGGGAAACGAATGATTCAAGGAGTTTGGTATGCCTGATGCATTCAGTATTTAACTGTGTCTTGATCCAATCCAGAAATTGCTTTTCCGGCATTTCCTCGTTGAGCGTTCCGATTACACCCGCCCCGTTATCCTTATCCTCATTTTTTAAAGGATAAAGGTCATAAACAACCTCCTCATAGGGATGGGCTTTATTCATGGCTTCAATAACCTGCGCCGTTTTACGGGAGGGGAAGAAAGTAGCCACCCGGGTTTCTTCTTCAAAATGCATCTCGCCTTTTTTACCGGAGTAAGGATCAGAGCCTTCTCCCGGCCTGAATGTTCCCTGACCATGAAGGTTGTAGCTACACTGATCATAATCTCCGATAACTCCTGCTCCTGCTTCGAATACCGCTCTCCTTACCTGATCGGCATGATCATGGGGTACAAAAAATACCAGCTTTACAAGATCATTCTGCCGGGGCCTGAGTATTTGCTGGTTCTTTAATCCCAACCTGTCCGCCATCATAAAATTAAAACCGTTCTTCAGGTTATCCAGATTGGTATGGGCGGCATATATCGCTACATCATTTTTAAGGGCTTTGATTACACACCGTTCCACATGGTCTTTTCCGGTAAGGCTCTTCAAACCTGAAAATATCAAAGGATGGTGGGCAAGAATGAAATTGGCTCCTTTATCCATTGCTTCATCGATCACTTCTTCAGTAACATCCACAGTCACC
>JAGXLC010000399.1 GCA_018334875.1 Bacteroidales bacterium
CCATCGCGGCGGTTATCCGTCGGGCCGATCCCGACCTGGTAGCCCTTCAGGAAGTGGATTTCAGAACCGGCAGGGTGAATCAAATGGACCTGGCTCTGGAAATGGCCAAACGTACGGATTTGACTCCTTTTTTCGGGAAAGCCATGGATTATGACGGGGGAGCCTATGGAGAAGCCATCCTTTCAAAATATCCGGCCGAATCCATGGAGGTGCATCACCTGGGAGCCGGTGAAGGACATGAACCCCGGGCTGCACTGCGGGTGGTAATTGACCTTATGAACGATGAGCGGATTGAATTTATCGCCACCCATCTGGATCATACACAGGACCCCACGGATCGCATTTACCAGGCCAAAGCACTTAACCACATTTTGTCCGGGCTCAATAACCCCGCCATTCTTGCCGGAGACCTGAACGCGACACCTGGAAGCCGGCCCATTGACATTTTGCTGGAACGATGGACCATGACTGCCGATACTCCGGCCGAACCAACCTACCCATCCGGTTCTCCAGAAAGAAAACTGGATTATATCATGTATCATCCTGAATCTCGTTGGAAAATGGTTGAGCGGAAGGTCATCGAAGAGAAAGTGGCTTCGGATCACAGGCCCTACGTGGTAACTTTACAGTTGATTTCAAATTAAGGGATATATTGGTGACAGGAAAAATTTTTTTAGACTGAACTTTATAATCAAATAAAAATAATATCTTTACTTAAATAAAAGCATTACACCATGAAAAAACAACAGATTATTTTAACCTCACTGCTTCTTTCATTTCTCTTACTGGCATTTGCCAGTGAAGATGACTGGAAATCATTGTTTAACGGAGAAAACCTTGACGGCTGGGTTCAAAAAAATGGGAAAGCCGATTATTGGGTCGAAGATGGCATGATCATCGGACAAACAACCAAAGGTAGTCCGAATTCCTTCTTGTGCACCAAAAAAGATTATGATGATTTTGAAATGGTTTTTGAAGTCAAATTGTTCGACAATGAATTGAACTCGGGTGTGCAAATTCGCTCAAAAACCCGCAAAGCAGGACTATTTAAAAAATCAGGACGGGTGAACGGGCCGCAGGTTGAAATTGAAGCCAGTGGTGATGACGGTGCAGAGGCGGGCTATTTGTATGCCGAAGCTGCCGGTGGCTGGATGACCCCGGACGACAAACGCGTTCCACACAAAACTTTTAAGGACGGGGAATGGAACAAGTACCGCGTGGTTGCAAAGGGCCCCAGGATCCAGGTCTGGATCAACGGCAAACAAATCTCCGATCTGGTGGATGAAGATATGTATGAATCCCATCCGGAAGGATTCATCGGCTTGCAGGTTCATGGCGTTGGAAACAGGGGACCCTTTGAAGTGGCCTGGCGGAATATCAAGATCAAGGAACTGGATTAAAGCGTATTCTTGAATCTACTTAAATTATAATTCAAAGTAATTATCATCTTTATCGTTGAGGACTGCATCCGAAAAATCAAAAGCCACCTTGATTAAATCGAGGTGGCTTTGAAAGGATATTGCCATCAGAATAGTTCTTGTTGCAGATCTGCTTGAAAACAGCAATATCTACTTCGTATACTTTTTGGATTCAATCACGGTCGGATTGCCAATATTATCCTCAGATGAAGCTTTTCCATACATATAGTAAATATCGGTATTGATCGTACTCACCCCAACCGGATCCAAACCCGTTGAGAAATCATCTGAGATGGATTTCCAGCTTGATCCATCATAAATACTGATGAACGGATAGATACTCTCCTGAGATTCAAATTTCATACTGGACAGCACCACATTTCCATCCGAGTCGATTGCTATGGCCATAGGATCAACGAACCATTCATTACCTGATGGGATCAGGTTTTCAACAGTTGAAGTGCCGGTTACCTTATATACCCCGCCAGGATAGGAAACCAATGCGTTGCTGGTGGCAATAAAATAGAGATCGCCGCTATTTTGGGCCAACTCTGCATCTCCAAGATACTCGTGATTCCAGCTAAGTACCTCATCCCATGAAGAGCCGTTCAGACTCTTAATATGCAAGGTATTATCAATGATATATTTCAAATACAGGTTTCCGTCGACATTTTCAATTTCGGTGTTGAATATTGATCCGGTTGCAATGATCCCGTTGGCATCGCCGCCAATGGTATCCCATGCAGAACCATTGTATTTCAGAACCTGAAGGTCGTAATCGGGATACTGAGTTAGCCCCATATAAAGCTCATCATTGTATGTTTCTATAGACACGCCAGACGGACTGTCATCCTGACCCAGGTTATCCGGGGTCAGATTTCCGGACCATACGGATCCGTCCCAGGCGAATACATACAATGAATCTGTGGTTCCCGCCACATAAGAATGGGAAGAGCCGACTGCAAAATTGATCTGATCAAATTCTTCTCCCGGGTCACTTGTCCAGACTTGCTGCCATGAAGAGCCGGAATAGCTGTAAAGAACCGGCTTACCATAACCCGTGGCACCGGCACCCGTTATTGCACCCAAATACACGGTACTTCCTTTTACTTTTTCCTTGATCCTGGGAATTCCACCCTGGCTGGCAGCAAAAATCTGCACCGGATCCGAAATGGTATAGTCAGCACCTGGTGTACTTCCACCACTGGCTTCACTGATAACTGTATCTCCCTCTACTTTGTATTGTCCGTTTCCGGGATCTCCATTCACAGTTATATAGTTGTAAAAATAATCTGCAATTACCTTATAGATATAATTTTTGCCTGGTTCCAGTCCTTTCTTATCATCTGTCAGATAAAACTCTGTGATTTCATTCTGGGGATCATACCTGTATTCCAGTTCTCCAACTTTCTGGAAATCCGCGGATGTCCCCGCTTCTTTCCGTAATAATGTATAATAAACAGATCCTAAATTTTGCAGTGCTGCCAAATCATTTGTTTCAGTTAACGTTACTTCTATTTCCAGGTTCGCGTTTTCCGTAATTCTTTTTGTAGATGTGATTTCGGGCAAATCAGCTTCAAAAGCATAACCTGTAACTGTTTGGGAATAATCGCCAAAACCTGCCTCGTCGGTATGGGCGCGTATTCGATACTCATAGGATTGGCCTGGGATAATTTTATTTGAAGGCAACTTATATCCTATATCAGCCCACTTGGTCCTCCGGGTCCAGCCAATCTCATCCCATGAGTTATAGTCCGGATTCATCCTGTAACAAACATATTGTATGTCCCCATCTCCCATTGCCGGGCTGTAAGATAAATGAACTACTCCAATATACGTACCCTGTGAAGCATTGATGGTATCTGGTGTTGTTATTTCTTTTTCACAGGATGCAATAACAAAAACCAGAAAAATCAACAAAAGATTGAATAAATGTTTCATTTATATAAGCGTTAAGAATTGTTTTTATATCTACGTAAAATTTAGAACTAAGGTTTTGATAAAATACTGTTGCGTGAAGCGTATTTTTAATTATTGTGATATGTAAATTAATCCGATAGATTCAACAGCAACTAGTTACACATTAACGTTTTCATTGATTAACGAAGATCAGGTTACCTTTACGGTTAAAGGGGCAATCGGTACGTGTTTCATGCATCTTCAACCGTTAAAAGTATTCATAGCTTCAGCCCCGAGACAGCTTTTTAAACGGGGATGTGGCCCGGTTTTTATATCCATGCCACGATGTCACAATCAGTAAAATTCCGGCCCCTGCCAGGGCAGCAAATACGATTCCGTCATGAACCGACCATTGCCGCACAGCGATGGCAATG
>JAGXLC010000400.1 GCA_018334875.1 Bacteroidales bacterium
GTTCAACCTGTGGAAACTTTACTGAATGGTCAAACAGGTAACCAATTTTGCACTTGTGAAAACCAGAGGTGAAGCCTGTCGGGAAGCCGTATGAGGGAAAACCTCACGTACGGATTTGAAGAGGGGGGAAGGCGAGTTGGACTATAGTCTCGCCTTGCTCTACTCTACTGTTTCAAAAAAAAAGTTAAATTGCTTAACTTTGAAAACGATACCTATCATCAGGTTATGAGAAATTTGTTTGCAGCTAAAGCTGCGGTAAGATATAATGTAAATTAAAAAACCTAAAAAGAATTCTTATGAAAACTTCGGTAAAAGAAAGGCTTTTTTCTCTGGATGCTTTGCGTGGTTTTGACATGTTCTGGATTGTCGGTGGAGACGTACTTTTTCGTTCCCTGGGAAAGGCTACCGACTGGCAGTGGGCTGATTGGTGGGCCAATCAGTTGCACCACGTGGATTGGGCCGGATTTCATGCCTACGACCTGGTCTTTCCCCTTTTTATGTTCATAGCGGGAGCAGCCATTCCTTTTGCACTGACAGGCAAACTGGAAAAAGGGGTCCCCAGATCGGCGCTTCACCGGAAAGTGGTTAAAAGGGCCGTCATCCTGGTTATATTTGGGATCATCTACAACGGGTTCTTCAATCTGAACTTCTCTGAAATGCGCTTTGCAAGTGTTCTCGGTCAGATTGGTCTCGCCTACCTGATCGCGGGAATGATTGTTTTACACACCAAAAATTTCAGGCAACGACTTTTCTGGTTGCTCGGAATACTTCTCGGTATTGCTGCAGTCCAGCATTTAATTCCTGTACCGGGTCACGGAGCAGGTGTACTGACCCCTGAAGGTTCCATCAACGGTTATATAGACCGGCATATTCTTCCGGGAACCCTTTATGGCGGAACATTTGATCCGGAAGGAACCCTTTCCATCATCTCTGCCGCGGGGATTACCCTGATGGGAGCATTGGCGGGCGCCTACCTGCGGGATAAGCAACTCACCCAATACCGGAAGGTTATCTATCTGGCTTCAGCCGGCGTAGTCCTGATTGTTCTCGGAGCAGCGCTTCATCCGGTTTATCCGGTCATCAAAGCTGCCTGGACTACTACATTTAACTTCCTGGCAGGTGGAATATGCCTGCTCCTTCTGGCACTATTCTATCTGATCCTTGATGTGTGGAAAGTCAGGCGCTGGAGTTACTTCTTCCGCGTGATCGGAATGAACTCCATTACCATTTACATGGGCGTACGGATCATCGATTTCAAACATACATCCGATTTTGTCCTGAATGGCATAGCCTCATATGCCGGTAACTTCGAACCGGTTGTGTTGTTCCTGGGCATGATCCTAGTAGAATGGTTGTTCCTGTATTATCTGTATAAAAACAGGATATTCCTGAGGGTATAGAATTAGAAGATTTTGCGGCCTGATTATAATAACTTCTAAAAGTTATTCATTACATATTGAACAAGCACCCTGCCTCGCAGGCAGGCAGGCAAATAACAAATAATTTCAAATGATCAAAATACAAAACTTGTCCGGCTTTTGACGCCCACCTGACTGGCAGGCAGGGATTCCAAATAAATTCAGTAGCTACAGTAGTTTTGGTAATTCGGATTTGGGATTTGGAATTTATTTGATATTTGTTATTTGTTGTTTGGGATTTACCTCTTTGAATTTATTGTTGCATTCAATCTTATATTATATCCTTGTAATTTTTAATCAATAACAAGGGTGACCAACCCTTTGGCAGGAATCCCGATTACACCGCCTGGGGATTTTTCCCCTATATACGCAATATCCTCTTCATCTTTCGAGGTAGTTTGATACATCCTTATGGTTTCTGCATCATTCATGTTTCTTTTGTTTATTTCCAAAGAAACAGTTTCTTCTCTTTGATTGACAACCACCACAACATAACGCTCCCCATCTTTCGATTTATAGGCTGAAACCTTTGTACCATCCACCGTTCCGGCGATATTTTTATTGTCTGATCGTTTTATGCCAATCCTTTGCATGCCCGGACGGATAAACCTTGAATAATGTCCCAATGCCCAGAGCATTTTGGATTCGTAGATCTTCCCGTTATGGGTGTCTTTATCGATATAAACCAACCCATCCTTGTAGCCATAGGGGCTGACCCCCAGCCACCACTGCCAGGCGCTGGCATTGGCCACGGTCAGGTCGGCATGGATGACGCGGGCCATGTAGAGGGCGGGTTTCATTCCAAGATCCTTGCCATTGCCCTGTATTTCTTCATTGTTTTCCAGTATGCAGTATTCAGTCATCCAGTATTCCAGGTCCGGATTTACCTGCTGGATCTCCTGTTTCACCTTTTTCCGGGTTTCGATCAGGGTTTGCAGATCCCAGGTGGAAAAATAGCTATGTCCTGCAACCTTTTGTGCTATGCTTTTCAGATCTCCCAGATAATTTTCCGATGAAGGGCTGAAAAATTCATGGATTTGCTTTCCCCTTTCCGGTTTATCATCATAGGTGTATAGGTATTTGTTCTGGGCAGTTTCCGGTATCTCCAGCTTGGAGTTGATGTTTCGGGACTGAAATGCCTCATCGATGGACTGGCATACATCATTGATCTCGCTGTTTTTCCAGGGCGAGCCTTCCTGGCCTGAATCATCCCAGTCCCATTGCGGCTCGTTGAAGGGACTGATGTAATCCAGGTGGACCCCATCATTTGCTTCTATGTTTTTGACCACTTCAGCAAGGAATTCAGCATAGTCAGTAAAGTGCTCCTCACGCAGGTTGGCTGAATTACCACCAGAGGACCAGGCCATCCCGTTTTTGGTGAGGTGCACGGGAGGGCTGTTGACAAAGCCGATGAACTGCTTAACACCTCTTTTCTTAGCCGCCCTGAGGAACCATCGCTGGCCGGCTTGTTTGTTCCAGTTGTAAGTACCATCGGAATTCATAAAACATTCTGCCCTGCGCCACTTGTCTTCAATTTTGCTTTCAGCGCCTTGCCCGGCACTTCCTCCACCAATATTGAACCGCCACGCAGAAAGACCAATACCTTTTGGATTTCCGTTTTCATCCATTTCTGTGCTGAAAAGCAAATCAGCAATCCGTCCGCGTTTTTCCAGCGGCCAGCTCTTTCCCACAAACTGGCACGACCATGCATCCGAAGCCCCGAAATTGTGGATTACCTGCTTTTCGTTATCCGGCTGAAGGGTTAGCTCCAGCACCTTGGATTGTTCTTCCTTACCGGTTTGATCTTTCGACCGGTCACAGGCCCCGAAAAGGAGCAGCCAGGTTAAAAGGAAAAGAGAAATATTCATGTGTGCAGGAATTTGAATTGGGTAACCGTTTTAATTATGAAGGTTTAAAGGTAATCATCTTTTGATTATTTCAAAATGAACAGAATTTACGGGGACGATCATACGCTTTTTAAAGGTTGTTATTTTCTGCTCCATCTGTGAAAGTAATTATGTTGATTATATGTTACCAATTTATTCAATATTTTTTATTTTTGGCGGTTAACCCTATCCCAAACATTATGTTAGATCTTTATTTAATAAGACGCGAATGCATTATTAAATGCATAGCATCATTGGCTGTATTCATCCTTCTTTTTTTTCAGGAAGGACAAGGGAGGTCTTCCTCTACCCGCACTTTCTATAGTCTAACGGTAAGGGATGGTCTTTCCAATGGCAGTATCAGAACCATCGTGCAGGATCAATATTCGTTTATTACGGCCGGTAATGGGGAAGAGGCCCTGCATAAAGCCAT
>JAGXLC010000401.1 GCA_018334875.1 Bacteroidales bacterium
ATAACCAATTTCAAATGACCCAAACATTCCAGGCTAAAGTCTGTATGACCATAAGCTTGGAAGTTTTGAATTTTGATAATTGATATTTGGATATTGTTTGTTATTTGTTTTTTGTGATTTGTAATTTCCCTGCCTGGCGGCTGGAAAGGTGCTTCACCTGGGGATTGGATAAAACAATTACTTTTCTAAAAATTGAAGTAGCGTCTCCGCCACTGCCAGATCCTTCTTTGTCGTTATCTTGATATTCTCCGGATTCCCCTTAACTGTATTGATTTGGACCCCTGTTTTCTCCACCACCGATGCATCATCTGTAAAATCAGGATCATATTCCTGCCGGTAGGCATGGAGGAGTAGATCGCTATGGAATACCTGGGGGGTTTGAACAATTTTATAATGGGCTCTGGGCACAGCTTTATTTTCAGAGTCTGTGATCCGCCTGAGGGATTCATGAATATCAGCCACAGGGATTGCATTGCCCGAGGTCTCGGCTTTTTCGAAGGCCCTCTGAATGGTCTCCGGGCTGACCAGCGGCCTTACCCCATCGTGAATGGCAATTATTGAAGGAGAGGTGATGGCTTGAAGCGCATTTTTTACGGTTTGAAAACGGGTTCCACCTCCTGCTATCACCTTATGAGGAATCCTAAAATTTTCATTGGTGCAAAGCTTTTCCCAGCTTGGAATTTCCCTGTCGGGCAGTCCGACAACAATATCCATATCCCCGTCGAATGCATGAAAGGTACGCATGGTTTTTATTAAAATGATTTCATTGTTGATCTTCAGAAACTGTTTGGGAAGCTGAGAATCCATCCTTTTTCCAATACCGCCGGCAACGATTATGGCAACTCTCTTCATTCCTCAATGGTATATAAAAACCTGCGTATGCTTTTCTTGGGCGTTTTTTCAAATTCTGTCGGATACAGTTTGATCCTTGAGATTTGCTTAAACTTAGGAAGACTTTCATTGAGTTCCTTCTTATTTTGCTTCATGATTTCTTCCAGTTGGGCTTCCGTATTGATTTCTTCCTGATCGGCCTTTTCGTAGTCGGGGTAAACAAGTGCCGTCAGTTTATTATCCTTCTCAAGAATAAGGGATTCCTGTACATAGGGTAGGTTATTCAGTTTGGATTCAATTTCCTCGGGATAAATGTTTTCTCCGGAAGGACCTATTATCACGCTTTTGCTCCTACCTTTGATAAAAATAAAATCATCCCCGTCGATAATGCCCAGGTCACCTGTATGCAGCCATCCTTCTTCATCCAATGCCTTTTTGGTGTCCTCTTCATTTTTATAATATCCATACATCAGATTTTCACCCCTTACCAGAATTTCTCCGACCTCGTTGTACGGATCGTTCGAGTCGATCTTGATTTCAAGCGTATCCACCAGCTTACCTGATGAGCCTGCCTTCGTCTTGTCCCAGTTGGCATAACTGATAAGGGGTCCGCATTCGGTCATGCCATAACCCACCGAAAGCGGGAATTTGATCTTTCTCAGAAATTTTTCCACATCTGCGTTTAAGGGGGCACCACCGATGACTACTTCATGGAAATTGCCACCAAACGCTTCTGTGAGCTTTTTGTTGATCTTTTGGTAGATGGATTTGTTAATAAAAGGAAGACTCATCAGTGCCTTCAGAGATTTTTTGGTAATGGTGGGAAGAATTTGTTTTTTATATATTTTTTCAAGAATGAGCGGAACAGCTATGACCAGCGTGGGTTGGATCTCTTTGAAAGCCGAAGTGATAATTTTTGGCGAGGGAGTTCGTGTAAGAAAATGGAGATGGCACCCTATGGTAAATGGCCAGAGAAACTGAAAAGCACAGCCGTATGTGTGTGCCAGGGGTAAAAAGGAAACCATATTATCCCCGGGTTGCAGGGGCATGTTTTCCAGGGCAAAACGGATATTGGCCGCAAGGCTGTTTAAAGGCAGCATCACTCCTTTGGAAAAACCGGTGGTTCCGCTTGTATAATTCAGAGCGCCTATCTCTTTATTGGAAATGGTTTCCAGCTTAAACTGATTGACATCCACTCCATGGATGCCATATCTTTCGGTATAGAGCTGGTTCAGTTTGTTGTAAACTTCCCGGACGCTCTCCTTGTTGCTTTCACTCAATATTTCGAAATCATTCAGGGAAATGATGGCCCTTAAATCGGGTATATTTGCTTCATCAAGGTTTTCCCATATGTTGTTCTCGGCAAACAGGATCACCGAATCGGAATGATTGATGATATGGTGCATGTCGTTGGGATGAAAATCCGGAAGTATCGGAACCACAACGGCACCATAAGTGATTGCCGACAAATAAGTCATTGCCCAGTTGGCCGAGTTTTTGCCCAGCAGGGCAATCTTGTCACCCTTCTTCACTTCGCATTGTTCAAACATGATGTGGATTCTGGTGATTTTCCTTGCCACATCTTTGTAGTAATAGGTACTTCCTTTGTAATCGCTGAAAGCGGGAAGCTCCCAGTTCTTCTTGATACTGTTTTCCAGGTATTCTATAAAATTTTCCTTTAGCATCTTTTTTTTGAATTTGTAGGGTTTAAATATAAAAACTAATTGTGATTTTTGCAATGCGATATAAATATTGGCCGGTTCATAGGGGATGAGTGGCGTGTGAAAATACAGGCCGGTGAAGATTGTACCGGTAAAGTTGATGGTTTGGGCCGGAAGCTATTCCGTTAAGTAAGTTTTGGAGCGTGCCTGTAGAATTCCTGAATTTTTGGTAAATTCGGCACGGATTTAAACATGTCAGCTCCTGCATAAAATTCACTGATTTAAATGTATACGAGATTTTCGGTAATGAAAATATAAAGGTTTATAAAAAGAAAATGTTGTACCATGTATAGACTAACAAAACTCAATACAATACTGTTTTTAATCATATTGGTTTTTGCCATTCTGCATTTTGGAGCGCCCTTTTTAATACCATTTATTTTTGGCATATTGTTGGCTTTACTCATGACGCCCTTTTGTGATTTTTTGGAATCAATAAGGATCAATCGCATCCTGGCCTCCATTATCAGCACACTGGTAGTTTTTATTGTAGTAGGAGCCATTTTGTTTCTTTTTGTATATCAAATGAATGACTTCGTAACAGAGATATCTTCGTTCAGAGATGAATTTCAATCATTTATTGGCAATGTTCAGAAGCAAATCGCCTCCATAACCAATATATCTATTGAAGATCAGAGTTATCTCTGGCAGGAGAGATCAGCACAGTTTTTTAATACGGTTGAAAATCAGGTTACGCGGTTTGTCGGTAGTTTTATCAATACGATCTTCAATCTTTTAATGGTTCTGATTTATGTCATTTTAATATTGTTATACAGGAGAAAGATCTATGAATTTGTCATGATGTACATCCCTGAGGACAAAAAGGAAAATTCCACAGAGGTACTTAAAAACATCAGTAAAGTTGTATTTCACTATTTATGGGGACGGGCACAGGTGATGATCCTGTTGGGAATCTTTTATTACGTCACTTTTCTTATATTTGACCTTCCTTATGCAGTTTTATTAACCATTTTCGGCACTTTGATTACGATCATACCCTACTTTGGACCGTTCGTAAGCGGTTTGCTCCCCATCGTGTTTTCTTTGGTATTTTTCGATAATTTACAGAAGGTCTTGCTTTTTTCAGTGATCGTTATCACTATACAATTAATAGAAAGTTATTTGCTTGAGCCCCTTATTATAGGAAAAGAAGTAAAGCTTAATCCGTTAATAGTAATTATTG
>JAGXLC010000402.1 GCA_018334875.1 Bacteroidales bacterium
TCTTTTTTTAAACTCGTTTAATTACTAACAGTGAAATATCATCAAGCAATTCACGGTATCCTCTGAACTGTTCTACATCTTTTATTACATTTTCTACGATCATTTGAGGATTAAGTTCCCGGTTGACCTTAAACTCTTCCATCAGACGATCAAGGCCATAAAATTCTTTATCCGGACTCTCGCTTTCCGTAATTCCATCTGTATACAGCATCATGATATCTCCCGGATTGAATGATACCGTAGTTTCATTGACAAATTCCGAGATATCTTCAATAAAACCTATATACATTCCCAGATCGACGGTATCGATTTTTTCCACTTTGTCGCTGTCTTTTCGGAGAAGCAGGATAAACTCATGCTGACCGGTTATCCGGAAGGTGCCGTTTTCATAATGGAGCAGGGATAGGGTCAGATTTCTCCGGTTGGCAAGCCTTACCTGAATATTCCTGTATAACACCGAGTTGATCCGGTTGAGTGTAGCCGGAAGGTCTGTTTTTTGTTCATCTGTGGTGGCTCTCACAACGGATTGGGTCATTAGCATAACGATACCCGAATACAATCCGTGATCCGTAACATCTCCGATACAAAATAAAGTGCTGCCATCCTGTTGGGGCAGTATTTCATAAAAATCACCTCCCACTTCCGTTGCTGTTATCATGGTGGCTCCAATATCTAGTTCCCGGGATTTTTCAATTTCTTTTTTCTGAGGGAGCACCATGGTTTGAATCCGTTTGGCCACATCCAGCTCCATACCCAACCGGATGTTTTCTTTTTCCAGTTTGTTGCGTTCCTCAGTGGCTACATTGATGTTGTAAACCACCGTTGGAATTACCTTCAGGATGTTGCTGATCATATCCCCTTCAAAGTAAGACGGCAGCAATATCAGAAGCAGAAATACAATCCAGATGCTTAAATAAAGCTTTATCGGCAAAGGTTTTTTGTTTTCTTCCACTAAAGTCTCGTATCGTTCGAGTGCTTCAGGGTCGTTTTCAGCCAACTTCTTTTCAAACTGCTGCTCCTCCTTTTGGGTGAGCATATGGTAGTTAAAATCCGTTCCACGGTTCTCATAGGCGATGTATAGGCTGATCGATGCTATGATAAACCAGATGAGGGCCACCCTTTTATTGAGTACCGTACTGCAAATGAAGATCAATATGCCTGAGAGCACGAAATCAAAAAGAAAACTATTGGCCGTGTTGGGATTAAAGTGGACGATAACAATGGCAAGTATTTGTAGTACTATTATGGAGGCCCAACTGGTTAAATGATTCAGGAATCGGTTACCTTCTTTGTCTTTGGAAATGATTTTAATATGGTAAACCCCTGAAAATACATTCAGAATGATGATCAACGGGTATAAGATCAGATCCCTGGCCGGATCAGGAAGGTGCCCAAAATGAGTTATCTGGGTGATGAGGTGTATAATAGCAATCAGAATAACCGAGAAGTTGAGGGCAATCAGAATCTTCCGCTTGGTGTTTTTTGAGGGCTTCAGAAGCAGATTCCGAGACTGCGATAAGACATCTTCTTTTGATTGTTCCTTGGTTTTCTGTTCCATGTTAAAAGAAATTAGCTTTCGTATCGGTAGATTTGGGTTTGTATGTCAATGCTCATATAGGGCTGATGGGAGTAATAATATTTTTCTGCCTTGTGATAGAAGGATTTGATTTCCTCCCTTTGTCCGATAAATGAAAACAACCCCCATAAACTCATCTTACCCAGTTTAATGACATTGTTTTTGTAATCGGCACTGCCTTCCCTGCCTTCATTGGTGACCTTAACCGTATGTTCCTTCTCAAGTGAAAAATGATGTCCTTCTGAAAGTCTGGGAAGTGTTTTTAATATTTTCCGGTTTCCTTCGTAATATTGATTATGTTTTTCCAGCATACGCTTTATAATTGGAGGACCATCAAATGTTGCATCATTTACATCAACCACATACAATTTTCCGTTTGTTTTAATGATCCGGCTTATTTCCTTCAGAACAAGCTCCGGATTCATCAGGTGGATAAATATAAAGCTTCCGTGGACAACATCAAAAGAATTGTTTTCGAAATTTGTTTCGTATACACTCATCTTTTTCCATTTGATGCCGTTGTACGATAACTTCGCATAAGTGATCATTTCGGAATTTATGTCAATGCCGGTGAATTTGTAGTTTGCGAATTTATCGTTTTTGGAAACATTGGATAGATACACACCCGGTCCGCAGCCCAGATCAAGGAAGGAACCTGAGGGAGCCGGTAGTTCCATGTCTTCCAGTTTGTCTTTTTGAGTGGTGTAAAGCAGCCGTGCCTGGGTGGATAATCTTGGAAGTTCATCTTTAAGGGATAAAGGTTGCAGATAAAGATTTTCCTGTTTGATCCGCTCCAGATTGAACTCCTCTATGCGACCGCTCTTCTGAAGAAATTCAAAAAGCTGAGGGATTTCCAGTCCATAAATGGCGGATAATGCCTCCACATAGGTCCGGACCTTTACATAATATTCTTTCATGCGCTCCGGATGCTGAATGTAGATGTATTCTTTTTCCCCGTCCTCATCTATAATCTGATTGTGATATTTATACCCAAAGCGGCCATAATATTTTTCCAGGGCTTTATGGTCTTCCAGCAGAGTAATGAAGGAATAATCGGGTTCCAGGGTTTCATATACAGATTTCCACAGAGAGGTTGCCATCAGTTCAGCAAGCCGGCTTCCCCTTACCTTCTCCAGCTCGGCACGACGGGAGAGCTGGAAGATGTAGTTTGAAAACGGAGGCAGGGGATAGATTGAGGTGATCTCTTCTTCCGGTTTATAAATAAATGCTGAGATGACTGAAACCAACCTTTGATTATAAAATGCGCCCAAATGGAGTCCTTCCTCGTCTTTTGGGGCAGTATTCAACACGTCAATTCCTTGACATGACTGGAATACTTCCTTTCTCAGGTCGATGATTTTCTTTTCCCAATGATTAAAATCGAGCCACTGGAAGTAAACATGATTTTTTAGTTCGTTGATGTTCATTTAAAGGACGGGTTTTGTATTTATTGCCATGGGGTGATCTGGTGTTTACATTGTATTTTTTTGATATATAAAATTATATAGATATAATTTAGAATTAAATGGCATATTTACAAAAAAATCATATAAAGGCCAAAATTATAAAAGCAAAGTACGAGATTGCTATTATTTAGAATTGTTATCCTTTATTACGAATTCTAAAGCAAAGGGTTTCTCAAAATGTGTTTCTTTTTATTGGTGAGGTGATTTCAGATCAAAAAAACGGTAATTCTTTAATTGTCCGATTTTAATATACCGCCGGCTTATGGTGGGCTGGCTCTTATTTTCCGGAGTAAACTCTGCCACCATAAGATATCCACCTGATTGATCAGGAAGTTTGATATTAACCGGGAAATCTTTTCGAATGTGGGTAGGGAGTTTCACTTCAATGGTTTTTTCCCTTGTGATTTCCCCCTTGTTGTTCAGAAGTTTTAATCGTGTTGTGCCCTTTACCGGACTGTTTTTGTCATTGATGCCTGTCAGATTAAAATTCAATGCTGCACCTGGCTGGTGAGGTGATTTAAATTTGGTGTATCTTTCATGATTTAAAATTTTCAATAAAAATAGAAATTTCTGTCATTTCGTCCAATAGCGTAATAATTATTTGTGAATAATTCGAAATGTATATCCCGATCCTGTTTAAAGCACGCTATTCATTTGCTTTATCGATTGAATTATTTAAG
>JAGXLC010000403.1 GCA_018334875.1 Bacteroidales bacterium
TTGAAAACATTATGTTATGTTGGGGGAATTACCCATAACCGGGGAGTAGATATTCTTGTAAAAAGTATTGAGGGCACCGGTTGGACATTGCATCTGGCGGGTAAAGTTTATAATGAGCGATATTTAAGAAAAATGAAAAAGATGAAAGGCTGGGAGAATGTGAATTACTTGGGAGTTATCGACAGAGAAGGCATAAAAAAACTGTATGAGGATTCCTGTGTTGGCATGTTGTTGTTAAGACCGCGGGAAGGGTTTAAGGATTCTCTTCCGATAAAATTGTTTGAGTACATGGCTGCCGGTATCCCGGTAATGGCTTCCGACTTTCCTCTTTGGAGAGAGATGATTGAGGACAACCGGTGTGGAATTTGTGTGGATCCTTTAAATGTGGAAGAAATTCGCCATCAAATCAACAAACTTTTAGACGATACCGGGTTGGCCAGAGAAATGGGAGGAAACGGAAGAGAATTGGTTGTCAGGAGATATAACTGGAATCAGGAAAAAAAGCAGCTTAAAAAATTTTATGCCCGAATCCTGAGCGATTCCACACACGGGGTCTGAAATGGGCTGACTGAATTATTGACTATTTTTATATTTGCCGGTGATATGGGATTTGGCTGTTAATTTGGCTTTACAATAAGATTCGGGAATCATATTTTAATGAAGGGAAAAGTGTCAATTATCATACCTTGCCGGAATGAAAAGGATCATATTGGAGCATGCATGCACTCGCTTCTCAATAATGATTATCCGCAAAAAGAGTTCATTGTGGTAGATGGACTGAGCAATGACGGCACCCGTGAGATTATAAGTGAATTTGCACAACGGTATGTCAACGTTAAGCTTATTAATAATAGCAGGTATATTACACCGATAGCGCTTAATCTGGGACTGGATGAGGCTGATGGGGAGTACGTCCTGATTGCAGGGGCGCACGCTACGTTTCCCCTTAATTATATCACGGAAATGGTCCGGAGAATCAATCTTTTTGATGATGCGGCGGGGATAGGAGGGGCTTTGAATACAGTGGCAGAGAATACCTTGATTGCTCAGTCTATTGTCAAAGTGATAACGGACAAAATGGGTGTGGGAAATTCAATGTTTAGGGTCGGGGTAAACGGACCTGTAAAAGTCGATACCTTGCCCTATGGCCTCTATAAGAAAGAGGTATTTCACAAGATCGGCAAGTACGATGAGCGTTTGGTGAGGAATCAGGATATTGAGCTGGCCAGGAGAATGTGGCGATATGGGGAATATCTTTACCTGTTTTCGGATATTAAGTGTAATTATCATTTTAAAGGCAGTTTCTCCAATCTTGCCCGTATGAATTTTAAAAACGGGTTGTGGAATGTTTTTACCTTTTATATTACCAAACATTTGTCATCCCTGAGTACCCGGCATTATATTCCTTTGCTTTTTGTACTGGCATTATTGGGTCCTGTTATACTGGCCTTTTTGTCAGAACCGGTATTTGTATTCGTGAGTCTGACAATAGCTGTAATCTATTTTACCCTTATCATTTTTAAAAGCGTTAAACTGGCAGATAAGCATTCAAGGATAATATACCTTATCTGGAGTTTTTGTGTACTTCATTTTTCATATGGTTTAGGATCCTTACTCGGATTGTTTCATTTGAAAAAGCTTTTTAAGTAAAACCGCCCATCTTTTGATAACCTTTCGAAACTTCACCCAATCCTTTTTTCAAAGTTTGTATTTCCGGCGTTCGGTAGTTTTGATCGCCGGTACGGCAGTAAGCCAGATCATAGCCCTTTTGTTTCAGTTGATTTTGAGAAGACTGTTCTTACCGGAAGTTTTCGGGGCTTTCGCCTTATATTTAAGTACTTTCAGTATTTTAGCCACCCTTACCTCCCTAAAATATGAAAATGCCATCATCATTCCCAAATCCGGGAAAAAGGCCGTTCATCTTTTCTATCTCAGTTTTTTTCTGAATATACTGTTTAGTCTCCTTCTTTTTGTTGTTTTTCTGTTGTTCAGAGATGAGTTCTCGCATTTAATCGGGTTAAATGATCAATATTCCCATTGGTTTTTGGTACTACCTTTATCGCTTTTGTTTTTTGGTTTTTACAAAGTGATTAATTTCATGCTTATTCGGGAGAAACGGTTTCGTTACGCTTCATTGAATAAAGTTATCCGGCGAAGCTTTGAAGGAGCCGGTCAAACTACAGCCGGAGTATTGGGTTTCAGCAGTGGATTGGTATGGGGTCATTTGTTGGGAAGTTTCTCTAATAACATATCTGGCTTGCTGCAGCTCAGAAAGATGTCCTGTTTTGCACAGCCGTTTGAGTTTTCCACCTTGAAAGGGGTCATGAGGCGTTTTGGTAATTTTCCAAAATACCAGGCTTTTCCCCATATGCTCAATACGTTCAGTTTTACATTGCCGGTGATCATAGTTAATATATTATACAATCAGGAGATAACCGGCTTTTTTGATCTGACCAGGCAAGCATTGGCCCTTCCCCTGGCTCTCGTATCTACTTCTTTATCTCAGGTGGTTCTGCAGGATATATCCGAGAGAAGGAATCATGAGCAGCCCATCTGGCAACAGGTGTCGCAAACATTTAAAATGCTGCTGATAATCAGTTTACCTGGTATATTGATTGTTTTGTTCTGGGGGCAGAACCTTTTTGCTTTTTTCTTTGGCAGTGAATGGGTATTATCCGGTAAAATGGCACAAATTCTGATTTTTTCTTATGCCATAAGGTTTGTTATTACTCCCCTTTCACCGGTTTTAACAGCACTCGAACGATTAAAAATATTGGCCCTGTGGAGGATTACCTATTTTTTGGCCATACTTTCTCTTTTCCTTTTTACACACATTGATATTTTTCTGTTTTTCAAAATCTATATGGGAATCGAGGTTGGATTCTACACCCTGTATTTTATTATGATTTGGTCTGTGTGTTTGAATTATGACCGAAAGCTGGGTAGCTCAAAAACAATTAAAGAATGAGCCCAAACCGGCTCATAAATATTACGGAAAAACTGAATGCTTTAACTTTATCGGCGATAGCTTTTTTGATTCCCTTTAACAGCCTTGTAAACCGTTACGTGCTGGGTGTATTTCTGGTATCCTCGTTTGTGATGTACATCTCGCGGCCCGATAAGCTATTGATAAAAAAATATAAAGGATTCATTGCTTTATTTCTGCTTTTTCTTATTTATGGGATAAGCTTTCTGTATTCCCATCACCTTAACCTGGCGTGGATTGATCTTGAGAAGAAGCTTCCCTTGTTCCTCTTGCCTCTGGCATTTGTAATTATTAAACCCGGTCAGAACAAAACCAGTCAGCTTTATTGGGCTTTCCTGGCAGGAGTTGTATCGGTTACCGTGGTTTGTGGCGGTTATTTTATCTATCATACCCTTTCTGATCCCCATTTTCACCGGGTTCTTGTCAATCATCCCTTCTATCAGATGTATTCCCGATTTTACATTTTTGGAAATACCAATTATTTTGCCGTGTATTTGAATATGGGTGTATTGCTAATACTCGGCATGCTTGGAAAAACCCCGTGTCAGGTCTATAAAAAGCGATTGAAATGGTTTATGTATATTGGTTTGTTTTTGTTTGTGGGCTTATCCTTTGTTATTTCTTCCCGCTCAGGCATTGTTACCACAGTGATTCTTCTGGTGTTCTCTGCTTACTACCTGGTTAAAATACGTTATTTCCGCTTTGTTTCAATGGCTTTATTGATATTGGCTCCTCC
>JAGXLC010000404.1 GCA_018334875.1 Bacteroidales bacterium
TATGCGCCATCTTCAGTTCAATCCTGAGGATATTTCAGACCATCAGTTGGCTGGGGGTAGCGCTACAATAGCCAAAGTATTGAATTCTATTGAGAACCGGGATGATGCGCACGACTTCAAATATACGGGCCAGCACCCGGGAGAAGGAGAACAGTTGTTGTCAAACTCAGGACTTTTGGATGATTCGTGGTTTAACCAGAGTTATTGGAGTGTAAATGGTATGGCCCACTCCCGCATACTCTGCTTCAGCGATAAACATATCTGTGGCCTCAGGGCTTTTGATGCTTCGCGTCGTCACGACCGCTCTACTTTTGCTCCCCGTGAGGAAGACTATACGCTTTTTGCCATGAGCAAAAGAACTGGCAAAGAGCAATGGAGCAGAAAGATACCCATTAGAGGCAGGGCAATGGTTCTTACCAACGATAAGCTGTTTGTGGCCGGAACGCCCAATGTGGTTCCTGAGGAAGATCCCTGGGCTGCTTTCAAAGGGCAAAAGGGAGGAGAACTTTGGGTGTTTTCTGCCTCGGATGGTAAGCAACTGGCCCGATATAAACTGGGAGCCAGGCCTGTATACGATGGCCTGATAGCTACACATGGCAGGTTATACGTTTCCCTTCAGGATGGAAGCGTGCTTTGTCTGGAAGAATGTTGAACAAATAATTATTTTAATACAATGAACCGAAGACAATTTTTAAGGACAACTGCCGGATTTGGTGCCATTATGGTAAGTCCGGGCGTATTTTCTGTTTTTACCTCATGCAGGGGTAAAAAAAGCTACTCATTTAGATCTTATCAGGAAGAAAGCGCTTCAGTGCCGGTAAAGATTGTAACACCCGATGATGGTTTTTATATCCATACTTTTTATGATGTAAATCCATTCAGTCCGGGTGGGGGATTACTTGCTGTCACCAGATTGCCTTTCCAAAAACGGCGGCCGGAATATGGGGATACAGCCGATGTTTGTATCATCGATCTGGAAAATGAAACCATAGAAACGGTTTATTCAACAAAAGGATGGGGGTTTCAGTTGGGTGCCAATTTAAACTGGGGTCCAACAGACAGATACCTTTATACCAATGACATTATTGGCAATGAAGCTGTTTGTGTAAGGATTGATCTGGAAACAAAAGAAACAACAGCTTTTAGTGGACCCAAATACCATTTGTCCCCGAATGGTAACCATGCGATTGGATTTCCGCTGGATCTCATTAATGTCACACAGAAAGGTTATGGTGTGCCGCAATTCAGAAAATTAGAAAAAATCAGTGGGGCACCCGATGATGAAGGTTTATGGGAGACTAACCTTCAAACCAATGATAAAAGCTTGCTTGTAAGTCTTAAGGATGCTGCTGAGCATGCAAGTGATAGAAATTATCTTGAAGGCGGAAATTTCTATTTCTTCCATTCAAAATATAATCCTCAGGGAACTAGAATTTTGCAAGTACTGCGTTGTCTGTTTCCCGATAATTCTGATAAAGAAGGATGGAATCCCATGTTATTCGTCTTTAATAATGATGGGTCTGATATTCATGAAGCTGTTTCCAGGGAAAATTGGGGTTATGGGGGCAATCATCCAAACTGGCATCCTGATGGCCGGCACATCATTATGAACCTTCGTCCGAAATGGCTTGGTGAAGATAAAATGCGATTTTGCATGTTTCATAATAGTGGTAAGGACTTTCGCATAATTGACTCCAGACATCTGGGGAGCGGCCATCCCAGCGTTGATCCGGACACAAAATACCTTATCTCCGATTGTTACCAGCATGAACCGATGGCTAAGGATAATGGTCATGTTCCCATTCGTTTTATCCATTTAGAAACCGGTGATGAATTGGAGCTTTGCAGTGTCTTTACAGATTTGGATGTTGAAACGAGTACCCTGAGAGTGGATCCCCATCCGGCATGGGATGGCAATTACAAAAGGGTATGTTTTAATGGGGCACCTGATGGGAAAAGACAGGTATTTGTGGCCGATCTGGAATCTGTATTATAATTTCCCTGTCAGATTAATTGTCTGACCGTCTTATCAGTGTTATTAGGAGTATGTGGTTTGCTCCCCGTAATCCCGAACACTGATTAACCGTTGTTCGAAGATCATTTTTTAAGCAAGCAAAATTTATGAGGCATAATTATATAAAGGTCATGATCTTTTTCAATTATTTTTATCTTTGAAAATAGCCTCATAAAAATTTTAAAATGAAATCCTCTAACCGAAGAAATCTCATAAAAACTCCTTTTCTGGCTTTAAGCTTAGTAAGTTTGGTAGTTGTCTTTCTTGCTTGTGATTCCCATCAAAACAAGGAAACAGATTCTTATATAAATGATTATAATGTGGTGTGGAGTTCGCAAAGTAAGAATTCGGGTGGCTCGATGCCGGTCGGCGGCCACGACATTGGGCTGAACGTGTGGGTCGAAGACGGCGAATTGTTGATTTACGCGGCGCGTGCTGGGTGCTACGACGAGAACGGGGCATTGCTGAAACTTGGCCGTGTGCGTGTAAACCTGGAGCCCAACCCATTCGCCGGCGACGGGTTCTTCCGGCAGGAATTGAAGCTGCGCGAAGGCTGTGTAGAAATACAGGCCGGGCAGGACGAAACGCCGAAGGCCACCCTACGCGTCTGGGTAGAAGTGCATCGTCCGGTGGCGCACGTGGAAATCGACGCGGAACAGGATATCAGCGCGACGGCGACCTACGAAACCTGGCGCCATGAGGATATGGAGCTCCCTAACGACCCCTCCAAGTTCGCTCGCCGTGGCATGGTAATGATGGATTACGATAGCTATCCCGGCGAGGTAAAGGTTTACCGGGATGTAGTCGAGCCCGGCAGTGACGGTGTGGTCTTTTACCACCGCAACCGGCCGAAGACCGTCTTCGATTTCCAGGTGCACCAGCAACAACTGGAGGTAGCCAGGGATACCATGTACGACCCGCTGGCCGGGCTTACCTTTGGCGGGCTTTTGACCGGGGATAATTTTACTTCGGAAGGAACCACGGAGGGGAAATATGCAGGCACCCCGTTTCGGGGCTGGCGCTACAAATCGGATACTCCATCGCGCAACCATCACCTCACCCTTTATACCCATATAGAACAGGTAGCGAATATGAAAACCTGGAAAAACGGGCTAAGCCGGCTGGCCACAAATCAACATCCCACCCCGGAAGAAGCCTGGCAAAAGAACCTGGCATGGTGGAAGAAGTTTTGGCAGCGAAGCCGGATTGTTATTAATCCGGATAAGGCAGGCACCGGAGATCCCGGATGGCAGGTGGGCCGCAATTACAACCTGTTCCGCTACATGCTGGCATCGAACCGCTCCGGTAGAGGAGCCACTCCGTTCAACGGGGGGCTGTTTACCTTCCACCCCCGCCATTCAGAGCAGAGACGCCACGAGATCGACCCGGATACGCCCGGATATACTGCTGACCACCGCCAATGGGGCGCCGGTTTAACCCTGCAAAATCAGCGCATGGTTTACTGGCCGATGCTTAAAAGCGGCGACTTTGACCTGATGCCGCCGGGATTCTCTTTTTACCGGGCAGGCCTGGTCAATGCGACCGCGCGGGTGCGGCATTATTGGGACCATGAGGGATGCGCCTTTGCTGAGCAGCCCTCCATAACGGGCCTGCCGGGAGCTGCTATGTACGGTTTTAGTGAAAAGAAGGCTGGCCGAAGCAGAGAGGCATATGCGCAGGGTTGGTCG
>JAGXLC010000405.1 GCA_018334875.1 Bacteroidales bacterium
ATATATCGAAGAAGAATCTCGTGTTTGGGATCATGTCTTTAACCGGCCTATTTTGGGATAAAAACTCTTAACCATGGGCTAGTGGGATGGAATTTCATTTATCCCTGTGGATTTTTAACTGCAACTGGGAAAAGGAAAAAATAGAGATGAACCATATGAATTGAATAAAATCAAGCACCGAAAGCAATACCGGAAAACCCGTCGGAAAATTAGTCTCTCCTGGGAGAGAGCCAAAGAAACTGATGAAAATAAACAGTGCTTTAAACATGTTTTAGCGATTTATAAGCCAAGGTTTTATATTAGACTATTTGTTCATGAACAGCTGGTTCAAATGTTAAAAGGTATCTTTATCACAAAATCGATTGGAACGACCGGTTAATTATTATAAAAGGAGCGCGAGGTGTTGGTAAAACAACACTGATTCTTCAATATATAAAAGAAAAGTTCGCTTACAATGACCATGCCTTGTATGTTAGCCTTGATGATATATGGTTTGCCGAAAACAGGCTGGTAAATCTTGCAGATGAATTTGTGAAAAATGGTGGTAAGTATCTTTTTATAGATGAAGTTCACAAATATCCGGATTGGTCGCGTGAGATAAAAAATATTTATGATGATCATCCGGATTTGCATTTAATCTTAACAAGTTCCTCGGCACTGCAAATACTGAAAGGGAGTGCCGATTTGAGCAGACGTGCTGTAGTTTACAGTTTTAATGAAATGTCTTTGAGAGAATATATCCGACTTCATTATCATATAGAGCTTCCGGAACTTACTTTAGATCAAATTTTGAATGACCATATAAATCGAGCTGCTGAAATAACGGACAGCGTTAAACCGATCCGTGTATTTAATGAATACCTAAAATTTGGCAGTTATCCTTATTCTAATGAAAACAAGCATACGTATCTGCAACGCCTTCTGAATACAGTTATATTAACCCTGGAGACTGATATGCCTGCCATGGTTATTTCGGTCTGATTGTGCCAGGCGTTTCGGTCAAAATGTGCCAGTCTGAGAGAGGGTACAATAATACAAAAAATAGTTATTGTGTTTCCAAAATTCCTTTACGTAAAGAGTCCCCTTTTAAGTCAATTCGATGGGATGAGTTTACCAATCGATCGAGTATAGCATCGGCAATGGTTCCTTCCCCAATGATGTCATACCATACCGATACTGGGATTTGCGATGATACAATGGTGGATTTTTGATTGTACCGATCATCAATAATATCCATTAGGGTTTCCCGATCTTGTTTGTCAAGCGATTGAAGCCCAAAGTCATCTAATATTAACAAATCCATTTTAGCGAGTTTGTTGAGTTCTTTCATGTATGTGCCATCCGCCTTCGAGAGCTTAAAGCGTTTAAAAAGTCGCGAAGTAATCGTGTAAAGCACCTTGTATTCCAGCATGCATGCCTGATTGCCCAGGGCTTGTGCCAGGTAACTTTTGCCAACACCTGAAGGCCCGGTAAAGATGAGATTTTCTTTGCGTGTAATAAAATCTAGCGAGGATAGTCTTTGGAACATGTTTTTATCCAGGTTCCTGTTTTCGTTGTAACTCACCTCGGCCAGTGAGGCCTTCTGACGAAAACCGGCTTGTTTAAGCAAGCGTTGTATTTTTTTGTTTTGCCGCTCCTCCCATTCATGGTCGGTAAGCAAAGCCAGGTAGTCATCGGGTGTAACATCGGTTAGTTGGTTGTTTTTTACATGCTGCAGGTGCAACTCGGCCATTGCATTGATGCGCATTTTTTTGAGTTTTTCAATAGTCTGATTGTTGTTCATAATATGTGAGTTTAAATTATTCATAGGCAGAAGCACCCCGGATATTTTTGTGATTGGGAATGTGTGATTGAGCGGGATCCTCCTGCTGGTTAATCGCTTTATCCAGATTATTTTTTAGAATATTCTTAATGCGATGGTATGAGTGTGTACCTACCTCAATGGCTATTTTGCAGGCATCATTGAGCCGCGTTGAGCCATATTCACGGTGCAGCTGGATTATACCCATGGCACGTTTATAAGCCGTTTCTGGATAGTCAGTCTCTTTGAATAAACCGCTAATACTCTCTTTTACATGTTCGCCATGCTTGGAGGCCATATTCTTAAAATAATCGGGACTCCATTGTTTGTAGAACCTGTGAGTGCTGCAAAGGTGGTCTTCTATGGTAATGTAAATCCCTGGTGCCGGGTTACGTTTGTGGCTGGCGATACGCTGTTGGTTATAAAAAACCTCCACTGTTGATTTTGTGTATTGTATCTGGGTACGTTTGCTAATGTAGCGATAAGGTACACTATAATAATTTTTGTCCGGGGAAAAGTAGATATAACCGGTCTTTTGAACCTTAGCCCTGCGGTAATCTTTCATCTCGTAGGGTGAAGATGGTAACGCTTTGAGATGTTCCCGCTCAAAGGTTTGGAACAGTTCCAGGCGGCTTGCCTGCCGGCGTTGAAGCAGCATGTTATTATAGGCAGCCAGAAGGCGTCTTATTTCATCGTTGAGCGCCTCGAGTGAGAAGAACGTCATCTGGCGGATGGGATAAAATATACGCTGATAAGCAAGGTTTACCGCGCTTTCCACCAATGCCTTATCTTGAGGTGAGTACCCGCGGGTTGGATTAATAGCGCAGTTGTAGTGACGAGCAAGGTCTTTAAAGGATCGGTTGATATCCGGCTCGTATTTGCTGGCCCGCGTGACAGCTGATTTTAAATTGTCTGAAACGATGGCTTTAGGAACACCGCCATAAAAAGATAAAGCATGGGCCATACAGCTTATCAGATCCTCCCGTTTTTGACTCAAACAAGCTTCTATGTATGTGTATTGGCTGTGGGGCAATATGGCCACAAAAACTTCAACAGGGATGATCTCTCCAGTCTCCCGGTCGGTAACCTGCAGCTTCTTTCCTGTAAAATCGATGTACAACTCATGGCCTGGTTTATGCTCAAGCTTCATGGAACCTTTCTCCCTGGGATACTTCCGGTGATAATGTTCCATAAACTGGGTATAACTGTAAGGAGCTTGAGCCTGCTGGCAATACTCATTGTAGTGGTACAGAAACGTAAATCCCGGATGGCTCCGTTGCTGGTTCATCTTTTCAAAGTAGAACATCAGCTCATTGAAGCGCGGGTTTTTAATAGTGGTGTGAGATGGGAAAAGTCTCTGAAAGGCTTGATTTTCCATGGCCAAAAGCTCTTCCTTGCTATGCTTACTGGCATTGAAAAGCTTAACGTAGCTGTTTACAGTATTGCGATGGATATTGAGGATTTCACTTATTTTCCGGTTGCTAAATCCATCAAGGTGAAGGGATAAAATCTGTTTCAAATCCATAAGATCAAGTGTGTTGGCCATATCGCTTTTTATTTGCGAAATAGCGATTTTTTACCTGATCTCTCAAACTGGCACATTTCGAACCGAAATTAGGCCAGCGTTCGCCTAAAAAAAGTGGCACATTTTAGACCGAAATCACTGGCACAATAAAACCGGAATCGGTGGCACATTTCGAACCATAATAACCATGCACCAAAGATTCAGTTTAATTCTGCTTTTTCCCTGCTATTTTTAGTAATCTGGAGAAGTTGAGATTGATGATGAGCTTTCATTCACAACATCTAAATGATCAATGAAGGAATAAGCGCTATCGGATTCCGATTGGTTTGCATTATCCATCGGTTGAGAGATTACTACCCCTTGGAATAGTTTGGG
>JAGXLC010000406.1 GCA_018334875.1 Bacteroidales bacterium
CAGCCAGTAAATCTGCTTCTTTTTGTGCCAGTGCGGCTTCCTCCTTCTCTAATGCTGATCTGTCGGCCAAAATTTCTGAGAGCTCCTGATTCCTTACTGTTTCTATTTCTGAGTTCAGGGAGTCAAGGCGCTGGTTAATCTGTGATTTTTGCGATGCCAGGACGCTTTTAAGCGAATCAAGCTTCTTCTCCTGCTGATTAAGGGAACTCATTTCACTGTTTAATCTTTCCTGCTCTTCTTTGTTGAACTCTTTGATCATCTCATTTTTGCTGTACTCCTGCTCCATCATGTCACGCAGCCTTTGTTTCAGTTGTTCTACATCATTCATCCAGTTTTGGATAGAAGCAATGGATTTTTCGGCAGCATCGATCTTGTTCTGCTCCTCTTCAATATTGCTGTTGACCTCTTCAATTTTCAGGTTAATCTCGTCCAGCCGGGTATCGTCTCCACCTTCCTTAAGAACCTGGTTTCTTTGACGCAGATACTGATTCTTTTCTTTCTCCAGCAGATCTATCTTTCGTTCTGACAGGTTGATTTGTTGCCGGTGAATTTCGAGCTGATTCCGCTTCATTTGGGTTTCTTCTTCCAGTTCTTCAAGACGGTTGTCAATCTCCTCAATACCGGTAACAAGCTGAGCTCTGGCTTGCTTTTGTTGCTCGGTGATTTGTTTCTCTTGCGCTGCAAGGGTATCTTTCTTTCTCTCCAGGCTGCCGATCTGGTTTTCAATATCAGAAAGACTGTCATTCATCTTGTTTAATCTTGCCTGCAAAGCTTCTTTTTGTTGTTTCAGCTTATTAAGTTGCTCCTGCTTCTGAGTTTTTGCGAATTCTTTCTGGCTTTGGCTCAGCTTTTCTATTTCACTGTTGATTTGCTTGCGTTCACTCATTAGTTCGTTTTGTTCCTTTTCGAGCGAATCTTTCACGGCGGTTAGTTCGTTAAATGTTTCTTCCACGGCTTCCTGCTGGGTTTCCAAAGCCTCAGTTTGTTTTTGAATAAGTTTTTCTGCTTCTTTTTCAGATTGCGGGCTGGTACAGCCGCCAACGCTGAAAATAACTACAGAAAGCCCTATGGCTAACTTCTTAAGAAATTGTTTTTGTTTTTTACGTGTTTTCATAATGTTAAATGTTTAGTAATTGATTCTATTCTAATCGTGCCTGAAAAGTATTTTTCAGTTCATATTTTATTTTAGACGAAAGGATTTTAAAAAGTCACCCTTTCGTTCATAATTTTTTTTGGAATTGTCTTTGCCGGCGGTATTTATCCCCTCTAAACCATTCCATCCGAGCTGTTTTTTGAATATATGGCCACAGATTTAGTTATTAATCAACTTATGGTTCATGGCGTACCGGACGATTTCCGAATTGTTTTTCAGACCGAGTTTTTTCAGTATCCTGGAGCGGTAAGTGCTGATCGTTTTGACGCTCAGTGACAGATTCGCGGCTATATCTTTCAGTGGCTGGCCGGAGGCGATGCGTTTGAGGACCTCAAATTCCCTGTCGGATAGACTATGGTGTTCCAATGTTTCCGTAGATCCGTTGATATGCTCTGCAAGCGTCTCAGCCAGTGAGGAACTGATGTATTTCCTGCCTCCGGCAACGGTACGGATGGCATGCACCATCTCCTCAAAAGTACCTTTTTTGGTCAGGTAACCGGCAGCTCCGGCTTTCATTACCCGCAGGGCATATTGTTCTTCCGGGTGCATGCTTAATATCAATACGGGGATGTTGGGCTGATATTCCTGTAGCTCTTTAAGGGTTTCTACGCCATTTCTTCCCGGGAGAGAAATGTCCAGAAGAATCACATCGTATTCCTCTTCTTTTAGTTTATTGAACATTTCGGAAGATTGGGAGGCCTCCCCTTCAACGCGTATGTCCTCGGTTACATCCAGCAATTGCCGGATCCCTTCTCTTACAATGGTATGGTCATCTACTATGAGTAACCTGATCATTTTTATTTGTTAAATTAACGAATTCTTGTACGTTTCAAATGCTTTGCCTGAGGTGTTTGTTCATCGCATTCAACATGGCTTGTATATCGACCGGTTTGGTGAGATAATCGGTGCAACCTGCCTCCAGGCATTTTTTTGCGTCATTGTCCATGGTGTAGGCCGTTTGAGCTATTATGGGAGCATGGGTGTTTTTCGACCTGATCTTTCTGACCACTTCCAGTCCGCTCATGTCGGGAAGCCGGAGATCCATCAGTATAAGACTTATATTCGGGTTTTCCCGGAAATGGTCCAATGCTTCTTTTCCGGTTTGCGCAGAAAGAATCTTTACCTGGGTTTCACTGAATATTTCCTGCATAAATTCCAGACTAACCGGATCATCTTCTACAATGAGCACTTTATGGCCGGGCCAGTTATAATTATAATCCGAAACACCGGATTGGTCCTCTTCCGGTTTGTATTTATGCCGGCTGAAGGGCATGGTGAAATAAAAGGTGGAGCCCTTTCCTTCTTCCGATTCTAACCAAATCCTGCCACCGAGAAGTTCAACCAGGCTTTTCGAAAGGGCCAGTCCGAGACCGGTGCCTTCATATTCCCGGCTGGTTGATTCATCCCCCTGCCTGAAAGGTTCAAAAATTTCATTTTTCTTGTTTGCATGAATCCCGATGCCTGTATCTTTGATATAAAAGACCAGTTGGTGGGGTTCCTCAAACTTGTATCCGAAATCAATGGTTCCTTCTTCTGAAAATTTAATGGCATTGGAAAGGAGGTTGTTAAGAATCTGGCTTATCCTGCTGCAATCGGAATACAGACGGCTTTCCTCTCTTGTCAGACCACAATGATAATGCAGTGAAATATCTGTTTTTTCTTGCTTTTCCAGCTCCAGGGTGTAAACATCATATATTTCATACATGAGATCATTCAGGTAGCAGTCTTCCTGCCTTATATTGAGTTGCCCGGCTTCAATTTTCGACAGATCGAGCAGGTTGTTGAGCACATTTAGCAATTGATCGGCTTTCTCGTGTATAATGTTCAGAAATTCCTTTTGTTTTTCGAAGGGAAATTCCCGTTCCTGCAATATTTGGCTGAATCCCATGATGCCGTTAAGGGGTGTGCGGATTTCATGGGAAAGATTCATCAGAAATGTGGATTTCAGGCGATCGCTCTCAATGGCTTTATTTTTTGCAGTTTCCAGCGCTTTTTCCGCCTGTTTTCTTTCAGTAATATCCCTCGCAATAATCAGGATGCCTTCCATTTCTCCTTCCTGCTGAAGCGGAGTGGATTTGATTTCTACGGGAATGGGTTGTGCTTCAGCATTTTTGATATAGGTCTGATAGGTGTATGTGGCGTTATCCCCTTTTAAACGGTCTTCTTTTCTATTATGCAATTCCCCTGGGTCATCTATATAGTTATGGATATTGTCTCCCGTGATTTCTTCCCGTGTTTTTCCAAGTATATTCAGGCCTGTGGGGTTAAGGTACCGTATATTCCCTTCCATATCGTGGATACATATAATATCCGTAGCGGTTTCTGCCAGCAAACGATATTGTTGTTCGGTTTGCTGTAATTTTTCTTCCATTCTGATTTTATGCAGGGCAAAGGCCAGGTCACCGGCAACTTCTTCCACCAGTTCCTGTTCTTCTTTCAGCGGTGCGAAATGCTTCGGCAGATTGACCGATATAAGGCCGTAAATTCTTCCTTCATATTCCATCCGGCAAGTCAGGCTCCTGTTGTTAATGTCTCCG
>JAGXLC010000407.1 GCA_018334875.1 Bacteroidales bacterium
CCAGCAATTTCTTCGAGCTTGCTGTGGCGGTGGCTATCGCCCTGTTCGGCCTGCAATCCCCCGCTGCCATGGTCACGGTGGTAGGCGTGCTGGTTGAGGTGCCGGTGATGCTCTCGCTGGTGGCATTTGCCAACAGACACAATGGTAAAAGAGCCACGGGAGTGATCTGAACATACGGCGGTATCCCGCAATGGAGACTGTAGGGATAACTGCACGGTTGTTTTCGCTTTTTATCCACCACCTGTAATCAGACCAGTGACCCGTTCTCCAATATCATACACCAACTAACTACCTGCATTGTACATGAGTTATGCAGGTTAAATTTGCTGATAATTTCAAAAACAAAAGGATATGAAAAATAAACTTATTGATTGCCATTTTCCTGTCAGCTATAACTCTTTCTTTTTCATACGGTTATCTTTTATTTAATAATTTGGCCGTATGGAACCTGCATGAAATAATCATGTCCTTGTTGTGTAAGTTCTTGGATGCAGGTTTCACAGGAAAAGGATAAAAAAATTCCTGTTTCCATTGTAGCCTCAGCAGAATACATGGCCGACCACCTTTCAAATTGAAAACGATCCCTGCCCCTGCGACTTATCAGACATTTTGTAAATGAGTAGCCCTGCCGTTTCCCACCATCTGCTGTCGAAGACAGGAATAATTCATGACTTATTCGGTCTTAAAGACAGAAATCTTATTGAAGGAAGAAAAGAGGGACAAACCATTTTTTACTCAATTGTGTCAGGAAACGATATGTTATTACGACCTAGAATTTTATTAATAACGCAAAAGCTGAAGAAATATGAACAACAAATTTGGGAGAATCCGTCCAATCAGCGTCATTAGCCTTCTAAAGTTGAGCCCCCTCCGAAAAGTAATTTTTTGGAGAATAAGGCCTTTTATTGTTTTGGAATGCGCTGATAGAGAAAATATTAACCGATAAAAAATTCATGTTTGTTCATTAAACAGACTTTTTGTAGTGGACTCAAAGTTAAAATCTGATGATAAACAGAAATATGGAATTTGCAGAATTTAAGATAAAAGGCATGACTTGCGACCATTGTGCGCAGACCATTGCCAAAAAGTTTGCCAGCAAAGAAGGAATTGTATCTAACGACATTTCTTATCCGGAAGGAAGCGGTAAATTTGAATACGACCCGGAAAAAATCAGCAAGAAAGAAATTGCTTCTTTAATAGACAGTACAGGACATTATAAAGTGATCGGAGAAACAACAAAAGAAGAGCGTATTAATACCGACGATGAGGTCGGAAATAATCAAAAAAATATTGTCCATACAGACAGGAATCAATCTCCGGACGCCCATTTGTCTGAAGATGTTCCTGATGGTGGGCTTTTCGATTTAATTATCGTCGGCGGTGGTTCGGCCGCATTTGCAGCAGCCATAAAAGCCGAAAGTCTGGGGTTGTCCACCCTAATGATCAATGCCGGTTTAGACTTTGGCGGAACTTGTGTCAACGTAGGTTGTGTGCCTTCCAAAAATTTAATCCGCGCCGGAGAAACAGCTTATCATGCTTCGCATTCCAATTTTACCGGAATTCAGTCCAAGGGCGTTGATATCGACTTTACGCAGGTTATCAGAGACAAGAAAAAATTGGTCGCCACCCTGCAGGAAAAGAAATACATGGACGTAGTGAGCGATTTTGAAAATCTGACCATGCTTGAAGGCTGGGCAGAATTTAAAGACGAAAAAACCATTGTCGTAAACGGAAAAGATGAATACAAAGGGCTTAAATTTCTGATTGCTACCGGTGCAACCACATCCGTGCCGCCAATCGAAGGGTTAAAAGACGTTCCATACCTTACCAACATTGAACTGTTCGATTTGGAAGCACAGCCCGAAAGCTTAATTGTGCTGGGCGGCGGTTACATAGCCCTTGAAATTGCGCAGGCTTATCACCGGTTGGGAACCAAAGTAACCCTGCTGCAACGCTCGCCCTTTGTGCTTTCAAAACTCACACCCGACATTTCGGATGAGTTGCTGAAACATTTGCGCCACGAAGGAATGAACATCCAGACCGGTTTAAATTTTACCTCGGTAACCGAAGACAATAGTAAGATAAAAGTCCACGCTGAAAAAAACGGAGAAACAAAACTGTTTGTTGCCGGAAAATTAGTAATTGCCACGGGAATAACACCCAATACAAGCCAATTGGGATTGGAAAACATTGGTTTGGAACTTGCGAAAAACGGACACATTTCGGTAAATGACAGGATGGAAACCAACCTGCCCCACATTTATGCAGCAGGCGACGTAGCGAACACCCCTGCATTTGTTTATACGGCGGCATTTGAAGGTAGAATTGCCATTGAAAACGCTTTCTCAGGAACAGATAATAAAGCGGATTATTCTTCCCTGCCCTGGGTAGTTTTTACCGACCCGCAACTGGCAGGTGCAGGATTAGACGAATCACAGGCAAAAGCCGAAGACATCCCATTTGAAGTTTCAAAACTGGAATTAAAGGACGTGCCAAGAGCCATAGCTGCAAATGATACAAGAGGATTTATCAAACTCATTCGCAATACCGAAACCGACAAACTCATAGGTGCAAGAGTTGTTGCCCCCGAAGGTGGAGAACTGATCCAACAATTGAGTATGGCAATCAAATATGGCATTACGGTAAACGATTTGGCAAACAGTTTATACCCTTATCTGACTTTGGGAGAAGGCATCAAATTAGCGGCAATCATTTTTGCAAAAGACGTTTCGGAATTGAGTTGCTGTGCCAGTTAAGCCCACGCAAACAGGCTATAAATCAAAATAATTTTTATTGGATCATTCTTCCTTCTATTCCATTTGATGTAGTTTTGCAATTTTTAATTATTAAGGTAGAAATTTCCTGCATACCAGGGATTATGATTCGAAGGAGCATTGAATGGAAGAAAGGAATCACCTAAAGAAGGTTTTGATAAAGATTGATCAGGCCATCAAGGCTATTGATGATCGGATCAACAACCAGTTAAAAGATATCCGGCAGGCCAAGAACCACCTGCAGGACAATAAACGTGACATGGACCACCTGGAAAAAAATGCCGTGCGCGAGGCAGTGGGTCAGACCGCCATGCTGGGGGAGGCTTCTGTAGACAAGAAAAAACGACTGCTGCGGCTCCGGGATATTGCCTATTTCGGCCGGTTTGATTTCAAAAGGAAGGATGAAGACAAGGCCAAGCCGGTATATATTGGTGTGCATAATTTTCAGGATGAACAAACCAATGAGAACCTGATCTATGACTGGCGGGCTCCTATTTCCAGTATGTTTTACGACTTCGAGCCGGGTGAAGCCTGGTATGAGAACTCGCATGGCCGGGTGGAGGGTGATATCTCTTTGAAACGGCAGTTCCGCATCCGCAAAGGTAAGATGGAATACATGCTGGAGAGCGACCTGAATATCCAGGATGAGGTTTTGCAGAAAGAACTCAGCCAGGCCTCCTCCAGCTCCATGAAAAACATTGTAGCTACCATTCAGCGCGAACAGAATGCCATTATACGCAACCAGCAGGCCCGTCACTTAGTGATTCAGGGGGTAGCAGGGTCGGGAAAAACATCAATCGCCCTGCACCGGATTGCTTTCTTACTCTACAAGTATAAGGACACCATAAGCTCGGAAGACATCCTGATCATCTCGCCCAACAAAGTTTTTGCCAGTTATATTTCCAACGTG
>JAGXLC010000408.1 GCA_018334875.1 Bacteroidales bacterium
TTATCTCACGCTGATTTCGCTATTTTTCATTCATTACTTTATAATGGGGTTCTGCAAAAACTTTATGCCCGATTGATTCTGTATGACATGAAGTACAACTCATCTTTCCCCCGGTATTGGCCAACTTCCCCTCTTTGCCGTGGCATGTCATGCATTTTCTGACCGTTTCATCGTCATGACCATCCGTCACATAATTATTATTAAAATATTCATTCAGAATGACCGTCGTTTGAGCTGCCACATCGCTGGTCAAACGGCGACATCTTTCTATACGCTGTTTACTTTTTATTTCATATCCAGTTGCATTCACCCAGCTTGAGTTGGATGCATGGCAAAGTATTGAATTGGAAACAGATCCAGGTGGTTCGAAATCCAAAATGGGTTTTCGGGGTTTGAATTCAGGAAGTTGTTTATTTTCATACCATCGAAAAAGACCGGTGGTCAAACTATCCTTCATCTCCTTCCCGGCCACGAACAAACCTATAAGCGCTGCTGCCCCGTTTAGTGCACCACAGAGGGTTCCAAAACCGGCAATTCCACCATGCCCATACTTCATCATATGAAAGGGGAATGATTCATAGGGCTCGCCAAATTTCTCAGCCAATTGAGAAAGTACACCTTTAACAGTTGCATACATGCAGCCTCCGCCTTCGTAATGTTTGTAGGCCAATTCGGCGGTTGTTGCTGGATTTAACCGGGCATACTTCCAATCGTGGTCAGCTTTTTTGTATTCCAGTTTTTGGGGCTTTTTTGCTGAGGGGTATTTTGGTTTGAATGCATTGTAAAGTGGTAAGATACCAACGATGCCACCTCCAATAATGGCACCCCCAGCTAATTTCATTGCTTTACGTCGGTTCATAGTGCTTCTTTTTTGAATATATTATACATTAATTCATTTTACATCCGTGTATGGTTAAGCATTATGTTATTTTTTAACTGAAAAACAACAATTTGACATCACTCTTTTCCATGAACTTCCCTCTTTTGTATGTACAGTAAGACGATCGATAGCGGCCTTTCTGTCATCATCCGCAGCCGCAGCAACCATCGCATGCATCAGGCAATATATCCTCCACAGGGAATCCACCAGCTTTCCATTGTACCAACCCTCCATCAAGATTGGCCACCTGCCCGAAGCCTTGCATGTTAAGTAAATTGGCTACTTTTGTCCCCCTTTCGCCCAGGGAGTCCATGACAATGATCAGTTTATGGGACGGAAGCTCCTGAATATTGTCAATAACCTTCGGCATGGGATAATGCAAGACCATCGACAGGGCTACGCGCTCCACCTCATATTCTTCTCTTTCGCGGACATCGAGCAGGATGGCCCTTTGCTGAGATAACAAGCCGTAAGCGTCTTCTGCTGAGATATGTCTTACGCCCTCTAAATTGAATTCCTGAATTTCAGGAGACTCTTTCACAACTAAATTTTTCATCATTGATTTTTATTCTCTTACTATGTGATTATTCAGAAACAACTTTACCCTTATTCTTAAAATTACTCTTGAATTCTCCTTGCCTGGCTTTCATCAGGCCTGACAGTACCTGCGACCGGAAAGGTTTTTGAATGAATCAAGTTCCTGGTTCAGATCTTTATCCCGAGGTCTCCAGTCCACAGTCCATTTCCTCATCGTCCGGGCAACATTCTCTGCGATTTTCCCGCATCCTGTCCAGGGTATCCATGAAATCCTCAAAGTATGACCTGAGCTCATCCAACGCCTGCTCATTGAGGGTATAATTGACACAGGTTTCTTCCCGTGTGCAGGTGACGAGACCCATCTTTTTCAGTTTGGTCAGATGTTGCGAAACGGTGGATTTGGCAAGGGGCAGGCGGGCAGATATGCTGCCTGCCCGGCAACCCTTGTATTTTGCCAGATGCAACAATATCTGGATCCTGGCCGGATGGGAAACCGCCAGAAAATATGGAGCACCTGCAAGCGCCGTCTCCTGATAATCTGTTTGGTTCATAGACATTACTCCTGAGCTTTTTCAAGCCATTTCTTGAGGGTGCTTTTTACAGGGATCTTTCCCTGTGAAAGCAGTTTCCCGTTCACATACAATCCCGGTGTCATCATCACCCCGTAGTCGGCGAATTCATTGACATCTGTTACCTTGTCGATATCAGCATCCAGGTTTTCTTCGTTGATTACCTCATTGCAGAGGCTTTCCAATTTTTCGCAATTGGGACACCCCTTTCCTATAATTTTAATATCCAGCATAATTTTTACTCTTAAATGTTCTACAATTTTCCACTATCAATTTCTATAGTTGCTTTATATAATCAATTATTACGTTTACTTTATCATATTATATTATATTATTTTAATCTATTGTGCATGTTGGTTAATATACTCCTGTACAGTTCCTTAATAGATTCGTGGTGCTGAGATAAAGGCTGGAAAGGTATAAGATCCATCACCTCATCAAAGTCGAGTTCGGATTCCAGGAGAGTTTCAACACTTCCTTTCACCATCTTGCTGACGGCCTCCCGGGCTTCCTGATCTTCCATTCCAAATTCCTTGGCTATTTTATAGAGCTCATGCAACTGAAACCACAGGTAAGTGGGTCCCATGCCGGTTATAACAGCATAGGCTTCCAGTTTGTCTTCATCATCTACATGAATAAGATCGCCCAGGGCCTCCAGCAGTTTAATGACCTGTTGATGCACCTCATTTTCCTTAAAACTCAGGCTATTTGAATAGGCTATTACATTGTATCCTTTATTGATAACCGATGGAGCGTTGGGAATCATCCGGATTACCGGGCAGTTTTTTCCCAGGATTTGGTTAAAGGTGTCAATCTTTATTTTTGGAGCTAAAGATACCAGTACAGTTTCCGGTTTTATGGTATCTTTTATAGCTTCCAGGCTGTTTTTGACCTCCGGCGGATGAACAGCCAGAAATACCAGGTCAGCTTCTGCAGCTTCTGCCGCGGTTTCAAAGGATTTAATCTGCTCATTGACAGACTGGAGCTTTCCAATTTGCGGGGAGTCGGGATCATATACTTTTATTTCTTTGCATTGAATTCCCTTTTGCTTCAATGCCTGCAGTATGATCCGTGTTATTCTTCCTCCCCCGATGAATCCTGCTGTAATGTTACAATTTTTCATAAGCTTGAGATTTTAAAGCAAATATTCCCATTAGCAGCAAACTAAGTAAATAAATCTTTTTTTTCATTTTTTTATCTTTTAATGGTTTAAAAATCCTGTTTAACAAATATTTAGCATATTTTAAATCTTTCATTATTTACATGCTTCCAAAGATCAATCCTGATGCAGTGGCCATAACCACTACGAGAGCAACATATACCAGGGTTTTCCTGGTCCCTATCACCCCGCGTATCACCAGCATATTGGGCAGGGAAAGTGACGGACCTGCAAGTAACAGGGCCAATGCCGGACCTTTGCCCATACCGGCGCCAATTAGCCCTTGCAGGATAGGTACCTCTGTAAGGGTAGCAAAATACATAAAAGCACCTACGATGGAGGCAAAGAAGTTGGAAAAGAGGGAATTGCCTCCCACCAGGCTCACCACCCATCTATTGGGCACTACGCCGGGCATGTCGGTATCGCCATGGGTTGACCCCAGAAGGAAACCGGCTATCAGCACCCCGATGGCCAACAGGGGGAGGATCTGCTTGGCAAAGTCCCAGGTAGAGAGGGTCCATTG
>JAGXLC010000409.1 GCA_018334875.1 Bacteroidales bacterium
AATTCTTCCCACGTATCCTATTTTATTTCATTCCTACGCAATTCCATAAACCAGGGTATACCTTATAATCCCGCGTTATTCGCGGGGCACTGAAAATCACCTATAACTGAAATTCCGAGAAGAGTAATCCACTAATCCTAATGAAACCTGCATTTAGCAATTAGTATTTCACCCTCACGGTATTTATAAATTAATCGGTGTTCATCATTTATTCGACGGGACCAAAATCCTTTGTATTTGTATTTCAAAGGTTCGGGTTTCCCAACGCCAGAATAGGGATGTCTGGCGATATCCTTAAGTAGTCTGTTTATCCTTTTGAGTATATTCTTGTCAGTTTTTTGCCAATACAAGTAGTCTTCCCAGGACTCATCTACAAATATATATTTCATGAGTCAAGCAAGTCTTTTTCAAATGACGAGCCTCGATTTAATTTTTCAATCGCGGAGTCCAGACGTTTTTCATTAGTCTTGGAGGACAATTCATGTTGGGTGGCATGAAGTGAATTATACTCATCTAATGACATGATCACGACTCCATTGTCTTTTCCTCGATTAATGATCAATGTCTCAAAGTTCTGGGTAACATCATCCAGATACTTTTTGATATTTTTCCTGAAATCAGATATCGTAGTTGTTAACATAGCGTTATAATTTTTTGTACATAATAATGTACAAATATAACGTTAAATTGCCACAATTTCATATCAATAGATTTACATTTTCTACCATCTGATTTATTTTTAATATCCCACGCAGCGTTTTGCTCATTCCCACCGTACAGAGTATCAAAAGAACAATCCATTTAAATCTTCTCCATTATGAAACATCTCAAATCAATTGCATTCGCAATACTTGCCATGATACCCATGTGCATGCAGGCACAGTATCGCTCGGACAGGCCGCTTGAAATGACTTTTGAGCAATCGGACTTTTTCTTTACCCCTTCGTTTTTAAATCCGATGGGTGCCGAACAATTTCAATCCGCTTCGGTGCTGACCTCGGATCATCCGCTTGTCGCGCTTGAACGCAACCCGGCCAATCTTTCGGATTTCGACCGCGATACACTTACTTCCAATTTCATGTACATTGACTTCAGGAACAACAGGGAGATTGTAAAAAGTGGATATCGCCATTATCCGGGGTATTATTCCGGTGGAATATACAGAGGCTGGGGATATTATCATACCACCAGCAGAAGTGAATTAAGACCCCTGGTACGTTTGGCTTATCTTACCCGGCTGCCTGTTTTAAACCGTTCGTTAACCCTGGGAGCAACGTACCAGTTAATCAGCCAGGCAGAGGAATATTATGCCATACCCCGCGGCATTTACCGTTACCTTGCCGGGAAGGATGCTGAGGGGGCAGCATTCAGCGGAACAGGTGACTACGATATAAAAGACCGATATTCTGCTTCGGACGATATGTATCATGAAGGGCATTCCATCAACGCTTTTCTCGGTTGGGAAGTGAACCCTTCCCTGAAATTGGGAATGAAAGCAGGAAGATTTATTTTCGGCCGTGAGGGCAGCCTGGGCAGCGAGAATCTCTGGAATCAGCGTATTGACTACCATTCTTACTGGAAATCATATAAAGACCGAATGCAGGACTATGGACACTGGGATTTTTCGCTGGGTCTGGATTATTCCTTTGATAAGGAAAACAGCCTGGGGTTTTACCTGGGACTGGTTACCGGAAATGTGCAGCAGGATAAAAACCAGGATGATGAGTCTGTATCAAAAAACGGAGAAAGAGGTAGCTCCAACTGGAGCGAGTATGAAAGCTGGTACACGTCTGATCAGAAATGGGACCACCATGGCAATACCATCTATGCAGGCCTGCAATGGAATAGAAACATCAGGGAAGATTTAATTTTCAGTACCTTACCGGTTAAATTCTTGCTTTTTTGGCAAAACTTGCCCGGTAAGGTACTATGGCAAAATTTATGAGGCATTTTCAAAAATAAAAATAATTGAAAAAGATCATGACCTTTATATAATTATGCCTCATAAATTTTGCTTGCTAATTTGGAAAAGCCAAAACGGAAACACATTAAATTCCTTGAAAGCATCCTGTTTGGTTTTGGCTTGTCCAAATTAGGTTGATGTATAATTATTCCCGTTTGTTCCAGGATCTGGATCTCAATTCATCCATAGAAAGCGAATCGGAAAATGAATACCATTATGAAAGCACCGACTATCTGCGTGAAAGTGAAGGCTATTCAGATATGCACGATTTCCGAAACGGAGGGGGTGACAGAACCATAAGCAAACATACGGTAAAATCGGCCATGAACTGGGACATACTGGATAACCAAAGCCTCCATGTGGGAATCATACTGGGGCAGCGCAAGCAATCCACCAAAACATCAGAAAAGGTGGATGCCTTTTCGGAAACCTACAGGTATTATCACAGAATAAGGGAGGAAGAGGAGTACACATCGGAATATTATTATAAAACCGTTGAAGATAAAACCATCCGTTGGAATTTCGATTCAAGGCAGCGTACCATTCAGATTCCGGTCATTTATGAATACGACATCAGCAAAAGTTTTGACCTGCTGGCAGGGATAAACCGTACCATGAATTTCTGGAAGATTGAAAATTCAACACTTGTTGTTGGTTCAAAATTATTTTGAATCAATCTAAATAAAATGTAATTTTGGGGATTCTGTTTGTAGTATAATAAAGGGATCAATCATACATATAAGGACGATTTCTGTTATGTGTCGTTATACGGAATGGTGTGCAGGGGTTGGTCATAATTAGAAGTATTTGAAAAATGCAGGCAAAATCTCTATGAAAAAATCTTTGGTTAAGATGAAACCGGGGGAAACGGGTACAATAACGGAAATTGAAGGAGGTATCGGAGTCCGGCATCATCTGGATTCATTGGGCATCAGAATAAATAAAAAAGTTGAAAAGGTGAGTCAGGTACTGATGAAGGGGCCGGTGACCATTAAGGTTGATAACTCAAAAATTGCCATTGGACGGGGAATGGCATCCAAAATATATGTGAACGCCGATTCGAAAGACGCTCAATAATGAGGATATTGCTTGCAGGAAATCCGAATGTGGGTAAGAGTGTTGTTTTTTCCCGGTTAACGGGCGCAAAGGTTATTGCTTCCAATTATCCGGGAACAACGGTTACCCTGACAAAAGGATTTATGCATTATGTAGATGAAACTGCCGAGATAATTGATCTGCCCGGCACCTACTCTTTACATGGCTCGGGAACGGATGAAAAGGTGGCGGTGGATATGATCTCGGAAATGACCGGGGATGATGTGCTGGTGAATGTACTTGATGCTACCAATCTTGAACGAAACCTGAACTTAACCTTTCAGCTTTTTGAGCAAAACATCCCGATGATCATCGCCCTGAACATGTGGGATGAAACAAAGCACCAGGGAATTTCCATAGACGTTGAAAAACTGGAACAATTACTGGGAGTTCCGGTCGTCCCAACTTCAGCGATCAGCGGTAAAGGGATTCTTCAACTCATAAAACGTTTACCCGAAGTACGGGCAAGATACCTGGCACCCTTATCAACGCATGAACGATGGGGGCAAATCGGAGATATCGTCTCCCAGGTTCAGGTGCTCGGACACAAACATCACACTTTCCTTGAACGGCTGGATGAACTTTCCTTAAA
>JAGXLC010000410.1 GCA_018334875.1 Bacteroidales bacterium
CAGGCGGGGTTGGTGTTCCTGCTAGCCGGCAGACTGGTTGGCGGCGGAAAAATAATATCCATAAAACCATCAACCATCTTTTAGCCCGAATTATTCAAGAATAATTCTGACGCTATTGAAAAACCTGACTTTTTGCTTCAATAAATTTTACAAAAAGCCGGTTTTTCTAATGCGGGGTAACCTGGATCCTTCCCACAATCCATCCCGCATTCATAAACTTCACTTCGTTTGTTTATGAATAATCCAGGTTAGAACTTTACTAATTAGAGGGATTTATTTAATTTTAATCCTTTTTGACTGGAATTAGTCTAATAATGAAATTCAAAACATTTATATTATGAAGAAACATATCATTCTGCCGGTTCTCTTAATTTTTATGACTACTGCTCTTTTTGCACAAAAAGAGATCAACATGAATCAATGGCTGAAAGCCGGACCGGTGGAAATCTATAAACCTGCATTCTCCGAAAAGGGAAACCTCGATGGAGAAAAATTCAAAAACAACGATCTGCTGGAAAGCCTCCGCATGGATTTTGAGCGCATGCCCCGGGTCTCCAGTTCCGTTGCCCTGGCTAAAGAAGAGACGGAGTGGAAGGAAATCACAATAGACAGTGATAGCCTGATAACCATCTCACCGAATGGCAACAATGTGATGTATCTGGCCTCCTACATTGAGGTGGATCAATGGACTAAACTGGAATTCAACATCACCACCGGTGCTTTATTTGAATTTTACATCGACGGAGAAAAGAAGCATACCAAGGAAACCGGAAAACGGAGTAGCGAAAAATGCTCCGCACAACTTCACAGGGGAAAACACCTGGTGGGCCTGAAATTACTCAACGAGGGGAAGAATATGAAATTTCACACTACAGTTTCGTATTCCCGGGATTTTGAAGGGCTCACACTGACCAATACCCTTGATCCCGCAAGGGAACTCACCATCCATGATATTCTTGACGGCAAGAGCATTAGCTCGGCCAGGATTTCCTCTTCCGGAAAGTATGTACTGATCAACTATTCGGAATCACCCCGGGGTACGGGAAAGAGCATGGGCTATACCGTACTGAAGAAGCTTGATGATCTGGAAAACGAAACCGTTTTTCGAAATCCGGATATCAACAAGGTGCAGTGGCTCCCGAAAAGCGAACGCATTTCCTATACAGTTCAATTCGAGGAGGCTTCCAACCTTTACGTATATGACGTGGAAAGCGGAGAGGAAAACATAATTGCCAGGGATATTGAGGACCTGGGAAGCTACACCTGGGCTCCTAACGAAGCCTATATTGTGTATTCGACACAGGTAGAAGCGGATGATCCCGGTGATCTGAAACGAATCTACGGCAACGAGGACCGTATTCCCGGATTCCGCGACCGTTCATTCCTGCATCTGCTGAATGTAAAATCAGGCCATTCCCAAAGAATAACCGCCGGTAATCTGAGTACCCGTCTCCATGACATAAGACCCGACAGCAAAAAGATACTTTTCTCAACTTCTTATCCCGATTATACGGAAGTACCTTTTTCCAGGCAGAACCTTTATGAAATGGATGTGGAAAACCTGACACCGGATACCATCTGGAAAGACAAACGATATTCAGGCAGAGCCGAATATTCCCCGGAAGGAAACCGGCTTCTTGTTCAGGGCGGACCCTTATGTTTCGGGGATGTCGGTAGGAACGTGTCCGACGACATGATGCCCAACAACTTCGACAGCCAGCTTTACCTATACGATCTCCAAAACGAAAATGTGAAGCCCCTCACCAAAACATTCGCTCCTTCTGTAAACTCTGCAGATTGGACCACTGAAAACCGGATCTATCTTTCCGTTGCAGAGAAAGATTACGGACGTCTCTACCTCTTCAATACGGACGACGGGCAATTTGAACAGGTAGATATTGAGGTAGAAGTATTGGGTGGCATAGACTTTTCAGACAAAGGAGACCAAGCCGTTTATACAGGAACAGGAATGACCATGCCGGAACATCTCTACGCCCTGGATCTGAAAAATGAAGCAAGCCGGCTGATTGACAAACCAAAAAAGGAATCACTTGCCCATGTGCAATACGGCCCCACTGAGGAATGGAACTTCACGAACAGCAGGGGCAGAACCATCGACGGAAGGGTTTACTATCCGCCCAATTATGACCCCGATAAAACGTACCCGGTGATCGTTTATTATTACGGAGGAACCACACCTACTTCAAGAAGCTTTGATGGCCGTTATCCAAAGAACATCTGGGCCGGGAAAGGGTATATTGTGTATGTGCTTCAGCCCAGTGGTGCCACCGGTTATGGTCAGGAATTCTCAGCGCTTCATGTCAATGGCTGGGGCAAAGAACAGGTTGACGACATCATTGAGGGAACCAAAAAATTCCTCAATACCCATCCATCAGCCGACGAGGACAATGTAGGGGCCATAGGTGCTTCATATGGCGGGTACACCACCATGATGCTTCAGACCCGGACAGATATATTCAAAACGGCTGTGGCCCATGCAGGTATCAGCTCGATATCAAGCTACTGGGGCGAAGGATACTGGGGATATACCTACAGTGCGGTAGCTTCAGCCCACAGCTATCCATGGAACAATAAAGATTTGTATGTAGAAAAAAGCCCCTTATTCAATGCCGATGATTTCAGCAATTCCATTCTTCTGCTGCATGGTACTGCCGATACCAACGTACCGGTGGGCGAAAGCAAACAGTATTATGCGGCACTGAAAATTCTGGGCAAAGATGTGGAGATGGTATTGGTAGAAAATGAGAACCACTGGATTATTGACTATGACAAACGCATCAAATGGCATTATACCATTACTTCATGGTTTGACAGTAAACTGAAAGACCAGCCGCAACAGTGGGAGGAGATGTACCCGGAGAAGAATCTGGATTAAGGCTGAGGCTAAGAAAAGAACGTCTGCGGTAGATTGGATAATTGCTAAATGATTACATTGTCAAATTGTTGAGGGATTAATTCGTGTTTGTCTATAAAGTCAAAGAGATTTGAAAGAGTCTCGTCTAGAATGTTCGCTGGCAAGGCTTGCGAGTTTTGAATGCCAGTCTTTTGTTACTTCAGCCGGATTTCTGCAAAAACCGGAAAATGATCGGAAGGAAAATGCAGGTTCACCGGATCATTCAGCACTCCATACTTTAACACCCCCGTATCTTTGACGAAGATGTAGTCTATGCGTCTTTGGGCTGGCTCCGTATAGTTGAATCCATTGTAGGTGCCTTCCGGTCCGAAAGGTGGGGTCTGGCTGACGACACGGGCATCCTTCAGTTTTTCGGCGATCACTTCAATGGGCTCCTGATCGGGTAAGGCATTCAAATCACCCATAAGGGCAATGGTTTCTTGCGTGCTGCTTATCTCCTCCATCTTACGTAGAATCAGCCGTGCCGAATTGGCCCGGGCTTTTGCTCCCCGATGATCAAAGTGGGTATTGAATACCCGTAATTTTTTACCTGACTCTTCATGCTCCAGGAGCACCCAGGTACATATCCTTTCCATTGAGGCATCCCAGCCTACAGAAGGCTGCTCAGGCGTCTCAGAAAGCCAGAAAGTGCCGTGATCCAGTTCGGTAAAAATGTTATGGTTGTAATAAACTGCGGAATATTCACCTTCTGTCTCCCCATCATCTCTGCCTAC
>JAGXLC010000411.1 GCA_018334875.1 Bacteroidales bacterium
TCATTCATTGTGTTCCTGGATAGGCTTTTCCTGGTGAATACGCTCGGTTGGCTTTCCCGCCGTTGTAGACGGCGAATAGCGATAGCACAGGAAATGCCGGGAACACGGGCGCTCCAACTACGAAAAGTGACCATGGCACACCATTGTCCTGGAGCGCAAGGCAGGGGCCGATAGCAAGGTATAGATCCTTATTACGAGGAAAACCGGAAAACGGGGAACGGAGACCGGAGGAAAGAAGACCGGAGGAGGGAGAGAAAGGAAAACGGAGAACGGAGAGCGCAGAACGGAGACCGGAGAAAGGGAGAACGGAAACCGGGGAACGGAGACTGGGAAACGGAGATTGGAGAATGGAGTATAAGTGCACTTTTAGCAAAAACAAAATAAACATTTTGGTGGATCATTAAATGATAGTTCGAATGCGTATTTTGTTGGGATGTAAAACTGAAAATTTGTTAATTAATTCATTCTTATGTTTTTCTATGAAATTCAAGATAGTTTCTGATTTTTCCTGGCTGGTTTTACCGGATAAGCGAACCAAAATAATTCCATGGTTTGGTTTTTTCAACCTTATGGTTAGTTCACCAAAATCCTTATCAAATGTAATAAGCGGCGCTCCTTTTTCAAATGCAAGTACCAAAACTTCATCATCAGATATACCTGGAGAAATTTCAAGGATTGATATAATTTGTATATTATATCTTCTCAGCGTTTTAATGACAACAAAGTCAACACTTTCGTCTGCAACAAAAATCATTGATTTTATTCGTCAAGCGTTTCATTTCGGATGGAAGAAGTCGCATAAGCCAAACATGCAAAAATCGCCTGTTTATCTATATGTGGGTATGCCTCCAATAACTGATCAATGGTTTCACCTGAGGAAAGGCGTTCCAGGATTAGATCAACTGGTATCCTTGTCCCTTTTATTACAGGTTTCCCATACATCACCTTCGGGTCTGTTGATATGTATTCTCTCCAGTCCATGTTTTTATCCCTTTTTACAAATATACCAATTTTTTAATCCATTAAAAGGATCAACAACTATACAACGAGAGCTTAACATGAATTAATATAATACAATCAACCATGAAACAACTTCGAGCCAAATTCAGAACATTTACCCGTTTCAGATTCATCTACATCGCCAAGCACCTCAGCTTGATTCTTGGCCTGGTTTTTACATTGCTCATCATAAGCTATGTTTACCAGGAGCTGAATACCGACCGGTTTCACAGCAATACGGACAACATCCATGTACTGGTTCAGAAAAATACGCCTTTGAGCGATTGGAGAGGAACTGATATGCCCCGGGAAAAAAACAGGGGTAAAATTCAAAGCATACCGGGTATTCAACAATTTACAAGCGTCAAGAAATACAGCAATGATGAAATTCGAATCACTCATGATCAACATACCTTTCAGTCCAACTGCTTTATCGTTCAGGATAATTTCTTCGACATCTTTGATTTTGGATTAGCCAGGGGAAATGTAGAGCTATTCCGGGAAGACCCCAACGGGGTGATTCTGACAAAGGAACTGGCCCGTAAAATGTTTGGGGATGAAAATCCCATGGGAAAAAGCTTTGAAATTTTAATCGAAAACAAACAGTTATTTACGGTATGTGGTGTACTTGAAGAAATACCCGTTAATTCATCGATGAGCTTTGAGTTTATCATTTCTGAAGACTCCTTTAAACGATATCCCAAAACCGGGGTGGGCTTTTTGTTAATCTCTCAAGGCTTTAGTAGTGATAAATTCCGGGAAATGCATAAATTTTTAATAAGAGATAAAAGCCATTTTCAGATGGATGAAGCAATATTAAGCATTATCCCTTTTAAAGAGGCTTATTTTAAAGGCAGTGATTACCATTTCTCGGGTGTGTTGGAAAACAACGGCGATTACCATAGACTTAGGGTTTTGGCAGGTATTGCCGCCATTTTGTTCCTGGTTTCCGTAATCAATTATTCAAACCTGCAATCTACCCTGTATAGTGCTGAAAATACCAAATTCAGTATTCACAGGATTTTTGGAGCAAGAAGGAAGCACATCCTGTGGCAGAAAATTTCCCTTATCTTCTTTGAATACTGCCTGCAGGTATTGGCCGTTGCTTTCTTGTTCCATGCCTTTACAAAGGCACTGGTGGGACATAATATTCTAATTGAAGAACAATACGTATTTTATATGCTTTTCATTCCTGCCGGTGTTCTGCTTTTTTATCTGTTTACATTGATTTACCCTGCGATAAAAATATTTATCCTTTCAAAAGAACCGGTTATCAGAAATGTGAATGTCGTACAGGGTAATTATGGCACCCGAAGGGCCTTTGTACTCATTCAATATACCTTTACCATCGCACTGATCATCTCTTCCATTCTTGTTTATAAGCAATATCAGGCCATGTTGAATAAGGATACCGGCCTTAAAACCTCCACCGTCATGTATACCCAGTTTTTTACCGATGCACCAAAATCTGATAGCAGGGAGAAGAGGATGAAACAAAAGTCTGAGAGAAAAGAAAATTATCAGAGAATTCAAGCGACCCTGCGTAAAATTCCAGGTGTTAAATCGTTCAGCCAGGGCGCTGTTCCTTTTGAGCCCAATATGATGCCCTTAAAGCCTGCAAACAGTGAAAAGGAATACACTTCGCAGAATACTTTGAATGCCTACCCAGATTATAAAAATATCTTGGGTCTTAAAATGCAAGAGGGTCGGTTTTTTTCTGAAGAGAGGGACCGGCCGGGATTAGGTAGTGTGGTCATCAATGAGGCCGCAAAAAAATTCTGGGACATCGATGATATTGAAGGTGCCAGGATAAAGAATAAGTACTGGCCAGGAAGCTTAGAGATTATTGGGGTGGTAGAAAACTTTAACTACCAGCATCTGGCTTCAAAAGTCAAGCCGCTCGTGTTTTTTTATTTCAGAGATCTGAAAAACACTTTTTTTATTGATATTGAAAAAGAAAGCATGGCCCAAACCATCAACAGCATAGAAGATCTCCACCAATCTGTGAACCCCGGAGAAATTTTCACCTATTCCTTTTTATCGGAAGACCTAAAAGCCATGTATAAAAAGGGAAAGAAATTGGGTCAGGCCTATGGTTTGCTTACCCTGATAGCCCTACTCATCTCCTCGCTTGGGTTGATCGCTCTGGCTACCGAGGATATAAATAAAAGAACCAAAGAGATCGGCATCCGTAAGGTCAACGGCGCCAAAGTGCCTCAAATTTTAATCCTGCTGAATACCGACTTTTTAAGGTGGGTGGCCATTGCCTTTGTTATAGCAGCCCCTATAGCATGGTATGTCATGAATCAATGGCTGCAGAACTTTGCCTATAAAACCGATCTGAGCTGGTGGATCTTTGCCCTGGCAGGCTTGATTGCAATGGGAATTGCATTGTTGACGGTAAGCTGGCAGAGCTGGAGAGCAGCGAGGAGAAATCCTGTGGAGTCACTCAGATATGAATAAGAATAACTGGAGACCGGAGGAAAGGAGACCGGAAACCGGAGACCGGAGAAAAAAGAATGGAGACCGGAGGACGGAAACCGGAAAAACGGAGACAGGATAAAAGGTGACTGGAAAAGATTGGAGAATGGTGTATGAGTACGCCTTTAGCAAAAACACAACAAACATTTTGGTGGATCATTA
>JAGXLC010000412.1 GCA_018334875.1 Bacteroidales bacterium
TTTCAATATCTCGTTAGTTCTCATAATTCATCGATTTAATTTGCAAGATACTAATAAAAAAACGCAATTCTCAAGCAAAATTATATTTCTTTTTCTTACACTTTCGTCCTCCAAAATTGCAACCCCAACGGACAGCGGTATGAACAGTTGGGGAAAGTTTACCTGGGTCCTATTCCCCGGTAATAAATGTTGCTATATTGACTTGCTTCGATTAATCCACTCCGCCCCAATTGTTTATACAGTATGTTAAATGTTGCCGTTTCGTTGTTTATTCCAGTTTCTTCTTATTTTCGATATATATGTCATCTGATACTTTTTTTAATGCTTTCATAAAATCTTTTTCATCAAGTGATTTTAATTGAACTTTTACAATATCTCTTAATTGTCGATATCTTTCCACTTTATCAATCTGGTTACGGATTAAAATAGAATTAAGGTTTTACAGATTTGCTAGTACAACAAGTTCATTAATGCTTGCAAAATCACGAATATTCAATCCTTTCTTTGCTTTATCAGGATTTGCTTCACGCCAATCTTTCGCAGTACATTTAAACAAGGCTACATTTAACAAATCACCTTCCTCTGCATAAATTATCCATTCTTTGTCTTTATCGTAGTTCTTCTCGGGAAGGATACAATCTTTAATAGCATCAGTATGAATCTGATAGTTTGTTTTGGTTAAAATTCGTTTTACATTCCACTCAAGGTTGTACTGATTACTCTCAATCTCTTTTAATCGTTGATACTCTTTAATCAACAGTAGCTTAAACATTGGACTAATCCAGGAGCCAAACTCAAATGCTAAATCTTTATGCGCATAAGTACCACCGTATCTGCCTGACCTTGAAATCAGACCAATCGCATTTGTAGCTTCAATCCATTTTTTAGGAGTCAAGTTGAAACTGTTTAATCCTGCTTGTTTTCTAAAGGTGTCGAATTCGACAGGTTTAAAATTTGGATTATTCAAAGTCTCCCATAATCCAATGAATTCAACAGTATTGCGATTTCTCATCCAGTTCCTAATATGGTCAGAACCTTCTTCACCTCTAACCATGTCGGTCAGACTTATATAATCTTGCTAATCCTGTTTTACAATGGAAATGAGCTTATTTTCGACTTCTATTTGAGAATTATTTGTCATAAAATCAAATTGCATTTGCTTTTCACAAATATACAATTTCTTATTCAACTACCTTTTAATATTTGCACCGTCGTTTTCTACAATGAACGGCAACATCTGGCTAAAGTAAACACGCATCTTATTTCTCCATTGTCTGTTATATTCACTATACTTACTGAATTCGGTATGGATATCAGGTGAAACATTTACCCATGCTTCCGTGCCATGCGTCTGCGACATCCACCATTAAAAAAGCCCCGTCCGGCAACTGCCGGACGGGGCTGTGGAACCACCTGGAATCGAACCAGGGACACACGGATTTTCAGTCCGTTGCTCTACCGACTGAGCTATGGCTCCATTCGTTTCAAGCGATTGCAAATGTACGCAAAAATATTTTTTTGCAAAATTTTTACGGGGAATTTTTGTTTATTTAAATGCCATAAAAATACTATGCACACTGATTGCAATCCAACTTCCCAACGGAACTGAAAAGGAAAAATTATTGCACCATGCCGATCTTTTGTAATTTTGAATTTTGTTTTTTGGAATTTGTGATTTGTTATTTTATATGTAATCCACCATTTAATTGATTTCAGACCTGAAACCATTATTCAACAGGAAGTATTAAAAGCAGAGAAACCATGCAATATCATACCCATAAGCTTTCCAACGGATTAAGGATCATCCACCTGCCCGACCACTCGGAGGTGGCCCACTGCGGACTGATGATCAACGCCGGCTCGCGTGACGAGATGGAGGACGAACAGGGAATCGCCCATTTTGTGGAACACCTGTTCTTCAAAGGAACCAAAAAACGCAAAGCTTTTCATATCCTCAGCAGGGTGGATGATGCAGGAGGTGAGATCAACGCCTATACGACCAAGGAGGACACCTGTATCCACACTTCCTTCCTGAAAAACGACTACGAAAGGTCGCTGGAGCTCATGGCCGACATCACCTTCAACTCCGTTTTTCCGGGAAATGAGATCAAAAGGGAGAAAAGCGTCATCATCGATGAGATCAATTTCTATAAAGACAATCCCTCGGAAGCAATATACGATGATTTTGAGGAGCTGGTATTTGCCAACCAGCCCCTGGGCAAAAACATACTGGGCACGCCCGAGCTGCTGAACCGTTTCGGGGCGGAAGATTTCCGGCACTTTGTCGACCGCAATTACCACCCCTCGGAGATGGTGATCACCTCGGCGGGGAATATTTCATTCACCAAACTGGTGAAACTGGTAGACAAACATTTCGGTGCCATCCCGAACGGAAAAGCCACCGGCCACAGGGAGCCTTTCAAAGGCTACACCCCGAAGAAGCGGGTTATCAAGACCAATACCAACCAGGCCCACTGCATCGTAGGGAATGTGACCTATGACATGCACCATCCCAAAAAGCTCGTCATGGCACTTCTGGAGAACATCATTGCCGGCCCCGGACTTACCTCCCGCCTGAATATGCTGCTGAGGGAGAAGCTGGGGTACGTGTACAATATCGAATCCAGCTATACGCCATTCTCTGATGTAGGGCTCTTTACCGTATATTTCGGAACCGAAAAAGGCCGTGTAGATAAAACTCTGAACCACATTCACAAAGAATTTGAGCGGCTGCGCACCACCAACCTGGGCAAGATACAACTGAGCAAGGCCAAGCGGCAGTTGTTCGGCCAGATTGCCATCAGCTCCGAGAATCCCGTATCGCGTATGCTGTCGCACGGGAAAAGTTACCTGATGCTGAACCGGGTGAATTCGCTGGAGGAAATGAAAAACAAAATAGACCGGATCACTGCGGAAGACCTCAGGGAAACGGCCAATGAGGTGCTGGATCCCGATCGTTTAACGACATTAATCTATAAATAAGCCATGTTTGAAATATCTTCGGAAATAGAACAGTATATACTGGACCATTCGGAAAGGCAAGACGACCTGCTCTACGAGCTGTACAGGGAAACCCACAAAAGGGTGCTCCATCCGAGGATGCTCTCGGGTCACCTCCAGGGCAAAATCCTGGAAATGCTCAGCAAGCTGCTGCAGCCATCCCAAATCCTGGAGATCGGAACCTATACAGGCTACTCGGCCATCTGTCTGGCCCGTGGCCTGACTGAAGGAGGGATGCTCCATACCATTGAAGTGAACGACGAACTGGAAGATTTCATAAACCACTACCTGGTCCGGTCGGGACTGAAAAAGCAAATAACCCTTCACATAGGAGATGCCCTGGAGATCACCGGAAATCTCCCCGGGCCGTTCGATTTGATCTACATTGATGCCGATAAAAGGGAATACCCTGATTATCTGGAGATATGCAGGGAAAAGCTCAGGAAAGGGGGAGCCATACTGGCCGATAATGTGCTATGGGACGGCAAAGTGGTGCATCCGGATACCAAAGATTCCCATACCATGGGCATTCACCGGTTCAACGAGATGGTGAAAAAGGACCGGGAGCTGGAACAGGTGATCCTGCCCTTGCGCGACGGCCTGATGATGATCAGGAAGAAGGGATGACGAGGGAACGAGGG
>JAGXLC010000413.1 GCA_018334875.1 Bacteroidales bacterium
AAATGGTTCCGGACGACAATACGGAAAAAGTGACCTGGAGAATGATGACGCAGGCACAGGTTCAGACTACCGAGACTGGTGCAATACTGATGCAGGATGGGGAAGAACTGAAACTGGAAATTCTTGAGCCTTCCAATCTGGCTGTTTCTGTAGTTGCTATGGATCCTCCACCGCTCGAGTATGACAAAAGAATCGAGGGGCTGAAGCGGGTGGAAATTCAAATTCCAGGTTATCTGCTGGAGAAAGACAAGACCAATGTATTGTCGGTGGAGCTAAAGTTAAATCCTTGAGAGGGCGAAAAATTATGATTCAATTTATCGTTTAAAAACCAGTACAGACTTCTTAAAAGTTATCAAATTTTCAGAGATAAAATTACACATTATTCAAATTGGTCCAACATCAAATCTCAGGATTTTATCGTTATGTAATTTAACATTCATATGATTTAAACGGCGGCAAAGTTGTTCCTGTGCATGGCGAAACTGGGGACGCTCAAGAGGCTCCAGCTTTACGATCAATGAATCTTCCGTTAATTTTATTTTTCCACGACTCCTTGTTATTGCGTCCAAAACAGGCAGTAAATCCCGCTCATTTGGCAAATACTGTTGAAAAAGCCTGGTCAATTTTTTTCGGCTATTCCAAAAAACCGTTTCTGCCAAGTCCCATAAATTCTTCCCCTCGGTTTCAATCATCTTGAACTTTTTATTGTCGCCCGATTCGCTTATATCAATATATTGAGGAATGTTCTTGATTTGCTCCTCCAGGCTGGCAAGTTCATTTTGTCTTTCTTCTTTTTCCTGAATCAGCCGATCACGGGATGCATTTTTCCGTAAACTCCCGTCTTTATTATAGGTTAGGGGTTTCTGTCCTATTTTTTGAGATATTGTTTTTACTGCTTTTTTTACCCCGGCAATTTTTTTCTTCATTTCACCATACCGGGGATTATAGATTTTCTGGTTGGCGCTCTCTCTTGTTACATCCAGCAGAGGATTGTATTGCATATTGGTGCGATTGCCTAAATGCTTAAAGCCGTTTTCGCTTTTTCCCCAACGATTTAGCATAGCCCAGGCCACGGTTTTCGTGTCCTCATACGGATCATTGGTTACTGCAACCGGCCGGGCATTGGTTTTGGTATTCCATATAATTATCCGGCGCAATTCAATTTGACGGCCTTCATTATCTCTATACTTGCCTTTTGTCTCGTATATCTGATAATCCGTCTCATTTACCCGTAGATAGATATTGAAATATTTATCCTTAATTGATTTAATCTTTTGTTTATTAGTATTTCTCTCCCAGGTTACAAAACGACAATCTTTAAGATATTGAAATTTCTTTACTCCCCACAATTCCCTGTCAACAACGAATAAAGGTGGTATGTTGTTCATAAATTGCGCGTATTCGGCGCTTTTTCTGCGAATTACCTCAACCATATCGCCTTTACCTTCGTGAATCTCAAAATATACTATACTCCCGCTTTGATCGTGTATAAATATCTCATTTTGCCCGGGTTGCATCTCCCTACTTTGGGTACGATAATTCTTATGTACTTTTTCCTTCCCGGTATATGCTATAAAATGCCCGTCTATGAATAATTGCCACAATGACACTAAACCCTTTGATATCTGAGTCTTGAAGAAATGATTGATGGCCAGGTAACTTCGTTTTAACAGGACTGCATTGTGTATCATACGCCAAAGTACAGGATGGCTTGGCAAACATTTTAATCCTATTAACAAACCAAATTCTCTCTTGTATACTGTCTTAAGCTGTTCTATGGTCTTAATTCCAGTTACGTGCATCATCAAAAACAAATACAACACCCTATTATATTGTCCATATAGCCATGTAAACAACCCCTTTAAACTGTAGCTGTTCTGAAATATAGCCCAATATATAAAAGCTCCTGCATAACGGTTTTCCCTCCAGTCCTGTTCATGGGAGAACAGCTCGCTTTGGCTGTCTTTTTCTTCCTCTTCGGAAGGAAAATCCACGTCCAATTGTAGGCGCTCTATTTCAGATTGCTTTTCCCGCTCTTTTTCCCTGTCCCGGCCGTATCTGTTGAATTTATTACCTTCGGGGCGGGCCATTTTTTCCCGGGGCTTCCTGCCTCCGCCTTTTTTACTGCTATTGACCAAAGCTGCAGCGCCTTCTTTTTCGTAGGTATCAATCCACACATCCAAGGTCTTTCTGCTAACATCTAAAATATCGGCAAGGCGTCTTTTTATTGCCCCATATTTCAAAACAAGATCAACGGCAAAAATCCTTTTATCAAGTTTTGATTTGAAGTCTACTTGTTTTTCCGGCACGCCATAGCGGTAAAGGGTATAAGAATTTTCACCGGTTTTCTTTAGGCCAAACCCTTTTCCAATTGATTTTATTTCCATATCTTTGTCGTTCAGGTTTATAAGGGTATGCATAATTGTTTGTTTTTTTACTTATATTCAAGTAGTTGTATACTACTAATTTGTTAATATTTTAGTAGATATACAAAAATTTCAATTATGTATACCCTTTTTTTGTTAACAAATTGTTAACAATGGAATTAGCAAAACCAATTGTGTAGTTTTAATTTTTAATAAAGCTTTTCGATTGTGTAGTTTTGTTTCCCGCTCGACATCTAGAAGCCTCTTTATTTGGTTGTTGTGGTTTTAGAAGTTTTTCTGATGTGAAGTGATTTTAAGAAGTCTGTCCTCTGAACATAATGAAAAATTTTTGGTGCGTTGCAAAAAAGAGTTAATAATAAAGCTCAATGATATACATTCTATATATTTATAGACTCTAAAGCACAGCATTCCATATTGACCTGTGATTGAAAACGAAACTGTAAAATCAGAAGATAAGCTCATTTCCACGGTTGACCATTGTACTTAACCTCTAATCTTTCTGATGTCCTTGCCTCTTGCCCCGATAAGGGGCAAATAGCGATAGAAATGATAAACCTCGCAAGGGAGGGCGCCTCATAGAGTGCGCGATAGAATTATTAAACTGAATATCCATGCGTCTCATAATTGCCATGCATTTAAGGGTTGCATAAAACAATCGGTGATAAAACGCACATAAGCATTCATCTCTAGAAAATTAAAAGTCTACAGACATGGCCACAGGAGCAGAAGCGGAACATTTTATCGCGCACTCTAACGAGGCGCTGGTGAATCGACGTGGGGAATTGTTGCTATCGCTATTTGCCCTCTATGAGGGCGGTACCTCAGGATCAGTTTCCAGGTTATGGTATTTAATCCCTAAATCCCGCATGGTCGGCGGGCAGGCTCACCTGCCAGGCGGACAACCCCGCCTGACCCAGCGGGCAGGCCCGCCTGCAAGCATTCGGCGGGCAGGCATCCAATCCCGCCTTCAGAAAACAAGCACTTAATTACTATTTTATAACTTCATTTGTGCACTTGTCCCGTCTGAAAGCGGGATTCGTGGCAATTTTTCCATTCGTGCATTCGTGGCCATTTCAATCTACATTCGTATTCATTCACCTTCATTTTCAATACATTCATCAATAAAATCCACCCGTTAGTCAAAAAGCATGACAACTTAGACCGGCTCTATTAAAAGCCTCCTTGTTCCTATGTTATTCCCTCGGTTTCCTTTGTGGTTTATATTATCTGCCTGTACCGCA
>JAGXLC010000414.1:0-2164 GCA_018334875.1 Bacteroidales bacterium
GCAGTATCAAGGGTTTAGGTCCAATGAAAAATATCAAAAAGATAGCATTCCATATTGAATCTATGATTGACAATGTACCTTTATATTCAGGTGATGGATTCATTTCCACAGTTAAACTTTGCACTTAATCTGATTTTTCCTGGACCTCCTTGCCTCTTGCCCCGATAAGGGGCAAATAGCGATAGAAACGATAACCCAGGCAATTGGGGCGCCTCGGAGAGTGCGCGATAGATTGATTGCGGTTGTTGAATCAAATAAGAAATAGAAAAAGATAATAGCCGTAAATCCAGTGGCCCTGCCATTTTGCAAACCGTTTATAAAAAGGGTATAAGATTGCAAGATAAAAATTAAACCTTTATTCATGAATTCGTGGCCATTTCTCATATAAACCATCCAGATGACCATCTGTGAGTACCATGGGGTTATCTAAAAGACCGGTGAGACCATTTAAGAACTCGGTAATACCAGCTACTTCATCTGTGACAGCATCGAACAGACTGATAAAAACATCCACTTCATCGGCATCATCAGTAAGGACATCGGTATGACCATCAATCTCACCGGCAACATCAGAAAGGTCATCGGTATGACCATCAATCTCACCGGTAACATCAGAAAGGTCATCGGTATGACCATCAATCTCACCGGTAACATCAGAAAGGTCATCGGTATGATCATGAGCCTCATCGGTGATATATGCGAAGAGGCTGGCTTCACTGATGTGATCATTGAAGTGACCTGAATTCCTATTAGTATAAGTAACCATATCACTGATATACATCTAACCCGAATTATTCACAAATAATTCTGACTAAAAAAACAATGCCTTCGCTTAGTTAAAAGCGAAGGCAAAAGTTAGCCTGCACGGGCGATTCAAAATGCTTCTGCAAAGTGGAAGGTGTTATTCCTCCTCAGCGGGTGCTTCTGCATCCGGCTCCGTCTCCTGGCTTGTTCTGCCGGAACTTACTTTAGCCACTACCCTGGAAAATATGAATAGGTCGCGTTTCTCCGGATCGTCTTTAAAAATCGCTGCACCAATCTTACAGATTCTGATGATCTCGCCATAAATCGACTTATACTCCCGGCTTGCCTCCTGCGAAGGCTGATTCCAAAAATTTTTCAGTTTTTCCTGTTCAATATTGGCCTGCTGAAATTCCGGTGCGTAGCCACTGATCCTTTCAATGAACCCTGGGTTAATCCCTACCGCGACGATCTTCTCTTTCAAACCGTCATTCATCACATTCCTGAAATTGTTCAGCATGCTCATCAGGCTTTCCTGGTTGTTTTTATCTTGTATGTCCCTGTAAAACCTGTTGTAACCGAGCTGGTCCAGGATTTCTGCTGCTTCCTCCTTGCCAAAATCAGCTTTGACATGGACCTTAAAGGAGTATAAATCGGTCCTGGCATCCTTCAGGATATCCATCACCCTGTTGGTAGCCTGTTTCAGTTTGATTTTGTGATTCACACCTACCAGGTTGGTCAATGCATTTTCTGTCCGTTCTTCAAGAGCATCCGCAAAATCCGGATTCCAGATGGTGCGCATGGCTTCAAAAAAATCGATGTTATCCCGGAAGGCTTTAACAATAATCAGTGTAGCCAGTAACATATCTACTGTTTCGTAATTGTAATTGATTTCGGTTTCTTCCATAACATTTTGTTTTAGATAATGATTATACTTTTTTTGTAGATCAATACCTTTGGGTGCAATTCATGCAGCAAAGATATCTGTAAGCATGATACGGGTGGTGACAAGTGCCGATAAAGCAGCCACCCTGGTAATGGACGGGGTGGCAAACTTTATCATCATAGAGCGGTGTGGCTCCATTTTGCCCGGGCCGGTTCGCCGAACCAACCGTTGTGGCTTTGAGGTTTGTTTTATCATATCTGTTTGGCTGGCAATATGTTTTAAGATTATACATAAAGGATCAAGCGGTCTGGTTTTAATGCAAATTGTCAAACAAGATATAGAAATATATTTAACAAAGCAATACCTATCTAAATTTCAGATGATAAAAGAACCTGCAAAAATTGCTGTATTGCTTATGGATATTGGCATTGAGAAAAATGAACATTTCTGCAGGAAGTGCTAATTTAGATTTTGTCAAAATAAAAATAAGGGTTGATCTATTTCTTGGAAACCGTTGAGACATGGCATGTCTCTACA
>JAGXLC010000414.1:2263-3621 GCA_018334875.1 Bacteroidales bacterium
GCTGTCGTGCGGTCGTATTTCAATCTCCGAGACGCGAGCATCGCGTCTCTACTGCTGTGCCCTCGTGCCTTAGTGTCGTCGTGCCATCGTTCTCTTCCTCAGCCTCAACCCATTTTCTTCTTCCAAAATCTTATCGTATCTTCGTTCTTTTGAAAACCGACCATCATGAGCACACAACATGCCGACACCCTGTCAAAATCCCTGAACCTGAATGAATCGCAGGTAAAAAATACACTGGAACTGATTGGTGAAGGGGCCACCATTCCATTCATCAGCCGTTACCGGAAGGAAAGGACGGGTAATCTGGATGAAACCCAGATCACACAGATAAAGGAGCAGCACGAAAAGCTGGTGGAGCTTGAAAAGCGCAGGGAGAGCATCCTGAAAACCATCGAGGAGCAGGAGCAGCTTACGGATGAACTGGAGGAAAAGATCCGCAATGCATCCACCATGCAAGAGCTGGAAGACCTGTATCTCCCTTACAAACCCAAAAAGCGCACCCGTGCCACCAAAGCCAAAGAAAAGGGACTGGAGCCCCTGGCCAAAATCCTCATGAAACAACAGGAAGAAAACCCCGAACAACGGGCCAAAGAGTTCCTCAGTGAGGAGGTGCAGGATACAGAAGAAGCGCTGCAGGGAGCCCGCAACATCATTGCCGAATGGATCAATGAAAGCCGGCAGGCCAGAGAAAAAATCCGGAGGCTTTTCCACAAAGAAGCCCTGATTGAATCAAAAGTAGCCAAAGACAAGGAAGAGGAAGGTCAGAAATACAAAGATTATTTCGACTGGTCGGAGCTTATCGGACAAACCCCTTCCCATCGTTATCTGGCTATTCTGCGGGGCGAAAAGGAAGGGATTCTGAAAGTTAAAATACAACCCGAAAAAGAAGAGGCGGTAAAGATACTGGAACGTATTTTCCTGAAGTCCGAAAATGCCGGCTCGTATCAGGTTAAAGAAGCGGTTGGGGATGCTTATAAAAGGCTGCTGGCCCCTTCTATGGAAAATGAGGTCAAAGCTTATTACAAAGAAAAAGCGGATGATGAGGCGATCAAGGTGTTTGCAGAAAATCTGAGGCAACTGTTGCTGGCGCCTCCCCTGGGCCAGAAACGGGTTATGGCCATCGACCCGGGCTACCGCACCGGTTGTAAGGTGGTGTGCCTGGATGAGCAGGAAAACTTGCTGTACAACGAGACCATTTATCCGCACAAACCCCAGGAAGAAACCCGGCGGGCTGCCAAAAAGATCACTACGCTCGTCTCTTCTCATAAAATAGAGGCCATAGCCATAGGGAACGGAACGGCAAGCCGTGAAACAGAAGAATTTATCCGCAAGCTGAAGTTCGACCGCGACATCAACGT
>JAGXLC010000415.1 GCA_018334875.1 Bacteroidales bacterium
GGAAGAAATAACGGCGGCACGACGGCACGAAAGAACGACGGCACGAAAGAACGACGGCACGAAAGAACGATGGAACGAAAGAACGATGGAACGAAGGAACGAGAAGAGGAGAAGACGGGAAGTGAGTAGAGACATGCCGTGGCATGTCTCTTCGGGTGGAAGGAATGATTCAATGGAGCAAGAAACGGGGAAGATGGGATGAGTAGTGAGTTTTGAGCAGTGAGGCAAAAAGTAGTAGTGAGTAATGAATTAGAAAGAAAATCGTAGCTGAATCATTCCGGGGTTCAGAGCCATTTGGAAATTGTCACTCCCCAGCATTTCATTGATCGATTGCTCATTTAATATAACAAGGGTTAAATCGAACAGAAGTAAAAAACTACCCTGAAGCAATAATGAATTGCCATAACCTGCAAGCCTTTTTTGGTGTTTGGCCGAGTTTTTTGACCGTTCCTTCAGGTAAAATCCCGTCATCACATAGGCTGCATCCAGACCGGTATTGAAAAGCAGAACCTTGCTGAAGCTATTGTATTCATTGAGCGTTTCAATGCCTGTTAAATCCAATTGTCCGTTCATCGCACCCAGATAGCCGGAAACAGCAATGCCCATGTTCACAGTATTCCAGAATACGTTCATCTGGTGGAAATAGTAATTCTTTCCCCGTGTTTGGGTCATCTGATAGCCACTGACCAGAAAATTACCGGCAGCCCAGGAGCCCAATACCACCATCCCATTCTTTTGAAAGTTCCAGAGTTTCGCATTCCAATCTGCTTCACTGGTTTTTTGTCCGTTAACATTTAAAGACAAAAGGGCAAACAGAAGAAAGGGTATAACAAATGAAAAAACAGACCGATTCATATTGACTCTTTTTATAGTAGAACAAAGAAAAGATCACTTTGCTCAATACCCAGCCAAATTTTTTCTATTGACCTGCGGAATAGGTTTCATTTTCCCGGATTGCCTGCGGAATGACTCTTCAACTAATTTTCAAGAATTTGTCCGTCATTTACCAGTTGTTCCTTTAACAATTCATAAGGCAAATCCTGTAAAGCCATATTTTCATCAATAGCCAGAGCAGCGGCACTACCTGCACTTTGTCCAAGGATCATAAATACCGGTTCCATGCGGATTGAGCCAAATGCAATATGTGAGCTGGATACAGCCACAGGAACCAGTAAATTCTCACAGTCCTTCTTTTTGGGGATCAGTGAACGGTAGGATATCTGATAGGGCTCGGGTACGCTTATTCCAATATCTCCCTCATTCTGCACATAGCCATCGGAGGTAATGTATCTCTGTACATTATGGGAATCCATGGTATAGGAGCCCATCCCCACAGACTCCGGCACTTCCCTTTCACCTAATATATCGTGCTCGGTCATCACGTAATCCCCAATCATTCGCCTGGCCTCCCGAATGTATAATTTGTAAGGCCAGTGGCCGTTGTCTTCAAATTCATCTTTGGCAAGGCCCCATTGTTTCACCTCATTTTGTATTGTATCGGGTACCCTGGGATCATTGGCAAGAAAATACATCAAGCCTTTTTGATAGACCTCATGTTCCCGGATGATCTCTTTTCTTTTGGCATAAGAGCCTTCGGGATATTCGTAATTCATGCCGATGTTGTCGGTACTGAAAGGTCCATGATTGTTTACATCCGTTTTCCGGTTGGGGATGGCATCAAATTTTTGAAATACATTGGCCCGCTCATGCCATCCGGACTCATACAATCGCAGCAACACCAGGTACCGTTCTGCATTGTAATTCTCCGGCATGGGAAATGGAACCTTGTTATCGGGATGCCTGGTCAAACACATGCGAAAGCAGTAGGCCTGTATCTTTTTATCTCCCGAGCCTTTTTCTCCGGGAGGATCCGTGGAAACCCGCGGAATGATACCGCTGCCGGGATCACCCGGAGAATAATAGGGATCTATCTGATCAACGCCGGGTTCAAAATAGTGGCTGTGATGATACACACCGGTCTGTACTCCGTTCCAGTTTTCGTCGTACTTGCTGTTGGCCTCCCGGCCCACATGATAATCTACGCCTGCTGCGGCCATCAGATCACCTTCATAGGTGGCATCGATAAACATTTCTCCCTTGTAGGTATTGCCGCTTAAAGTTTCCATGGAAACAATGCTTCCTGCTTCTTTTACCACACCATCTTTCCGGTTCAGCCATTCATCCCGGTGAACGATGATGTCATATTCATCGATAAAGTTTTCGTAAACCTTTTCAGCCACATGGGGCTCGAAAATCCACATGGTACGGTTTTCTCCGTCAATAGCAGGCACGCCCTGGCCTCTGTTGCCAAATTCAGACTTTTCCTGCCAATCCCAGGCTTCAGACTGCTGGTAGTGCTGGTAAACCCGGTGGTAAAACTCCCGTGAAAGGCCTCCGATCACACTTTTATCACCTACATCTGTAAAGCCCAGTCCGCTGGAAGAAAGGCCCCCAAGATGCTCTGCAGGAGAGACCATGATCACTTCCTTATCCATTTTAGCTGCCTGAACGGCTGCGGTCACTGCTGCCGAAGTGCCTCCATAGACGATAACATCGGCTTCATAGCCGGAAGCCTCCGCAGTATCTCCCTGGCTGGAATCTGAGGGTGAACACCCGGTAAACAGTGCACCCATCAAAATGATTAGAACGAAGCAATTGAAGATGCTTCTAACATTTGGTCCTGAAATAAAAATTAATCCATGCATATCATTAAATATTTATCAGGCCAAATTAAAAATAAATATGCAACATTTGAAGTTATATTCCATTTGATTTGTAAAAGAAATTTATATTTTTGTAAGCCGAAAAAAGAGGCCCAGGTGGCGGAAATGGTAGACGCGCATGGTTGAGGGCCATGTTCTCATTAGAGAGTGCTGGTTCGAGTCCAGTCCTGGGCACAGAGAAAACAAAATAATCCGCTTACCATTAGCGGATTATTTTGTTTTAAAATGTGTTTATAGGGCAAATGGCAGGCAAATTTTGATGGTCAAATAAAAAATCACCTCCTAAATTGCGGTCCTAATATGGGTGACTACAACGTGAAATCTAATTGAAATACAGCAAACTATAAAGCCATCCTCTTGATTCACTGAAATGCAGCTTATAAACTCTCTATCCTCATCCCTTCCATATAGCTGACAGTTTGGTTTCTCTTAACTTCTTATTTCAATATACTTCACACTATGAAAGTGTTTTTATTAACATTCAGCAAAAGGTTTTCCTGCAATTGAGAAAGAAAACACCCGGTAATTAAATTGAAATAAGTAACCAAAAATATGCCGAACATTAACTCTTAAATACCGGGTGTTGTTGTTAATCTGTCTGTATATCATTTATCAAAAGTTATACCAAAACACACAAAATGTTGATATAATTATATTTGTACAGATTTATGAAAAATATAAGATATTCATTTGTAAGAAAACTTATATATGAAAGATATGATGAAAACAACTTTTGTAAGAAAACTTACAAGGATAAAGATCTGCTTGAAGCCATTAATGAATTGGGCATCGGGTTTTATTATAAGAAGCTGGTAGAATCAAACCACCGGTTCAATAAATTGTACCTCGAAAGAAACAAAGAATATGCCTCTGCAC
>JAGXLC010000416.1 GCA_018334875.1 Bacteroidales bacterium
TCCCGGAACATCTCCCCGCAAAAAAGCTGGGAAGGAGTGGCCGGAGGCCTTTTCTTTACCATACTGGCGGCACTGATCATTTTTTACCTAACCAGCCATCTGAATATGGTAATATGGATTATTCTGGCAATCATTGTGAGTGTGGCGGGTACTTTTGGCGATCTTACCGTATCATCTGTTAAAAGAAGCGCCGGGGTGAAAGAATCAGGCCACCTGATTCCCGGACATGGCGGAGCCCTTGATCGATTCGATTCGGCCTTATTCATTATTCCCCTGGCCTATGCCTTCCTAAAGCTTATATTATGACAGCCCCCGGAATTAGAGCACACGCAAAACAGCTTTCTCCGGTACCTTAAAATATATCATAAAACACAAAGATTTAAAAATACATATATTATTTATACGTTTTTTAATTACCTTTGACTATTAAATGAAAGCGTTGTGAATGCATATACATAAAGAAGGATATAGGGTAATCAGGTGGTTTCTCATCATTTTGCTGGTTTTAAACATTACCTTAATTTTACTGCCTGGAAGACCCCTTTATTCATGGATCATTGGAGGATTATCCCTGATATTACTTTTTTTGGTCATTCGTTTTTTCAGAGTACCCTCACGGACAGCTCCATTGGATGATTTAAACATCCTCTCCCCGGCCGACGGCAGGGTGGTCGCTATAGAACAAACTACTGAATACGAATACCTTAAAGGTGAAAGAATACAGATTTCCATATTCATGTCTATATGGAACATTCATGTGAACTGGCACCCCATTAGCGGCACGGTTGAATATTTCAGGTATCATCCCGGACAATTCCTTATAGCAAAACACCCCAAATCATCTTTGAACAATGAGCGAACCAGCATCGCTGTGAAAAAAGATGAAGAAAAGATCATCATGGTCAGACAAATTGCAGGAGCAGTGGCCCGCAGAATTGTCAGCTATATAACCCATGGGGCTAAGGTTGACCAGGCCGGTCAGATTGGCATTATCAAATTCGGATCACGGGTGGATATCTTTCTGCCGTTGGATGTGCAATTGAATATCAAACGAAAAGATAAGGTGAAAGGTCAAAGCACCATTCTTGCGCAATGGAAAAAATAAAACCATTAATAATAATTGTTGATGTGGAGCTTTTCCAATTGATCTTTGCTAAATATAAATACCCCCTGCCTCTCACCGTTATCAATTTTCACGGTATCTCCAGCCTTTTCGGGAAAATCTGATAAAAGTTCTTCCAGCCGGCTTCTTTCCATGCCTATATGAAGACAGTTCTCCAATTCAATTTGATTGTCCGCAATTTTTAAAGTAAGGAACGATTCCTCCCCGGAGTTTTCAGCGGCATAAAAAACAAAAGCATTGTTTCCTTTGATGTACTGATAAATGGTATCGACAGTACGTTTATCTTCATCCAGATTACGCCGGAACTTTTTCATTTTAAACTGTTCCCCGTATTCCATCCTGAAATCTTTCAGATTCAGAGGAGCAGAAACAGGGTGATTCAGGAATTCATTCTGTGTTGTGGATGGGCAATCCTGGCGGAAAGTGGTCTTTTCACCGGTGCTGCAGGAAATGCAAACAAAAGACAACACAATGAGTATATAAGATCTTTTGAACACCATGTTACATTAATCTAAAAGAATTTTCAATTAACAAATATAAGATTTTATCTCATAGAAAAAACAGTGCAACTCCGGCAAAGGCAATAAAGGCGCCCAATATTTCCAGAAAGTTCACCCTTTCCTTAAAATACAGAACCGCTGGGGGTATGATAAGTACTGGAACCAAAGCCATTAAAGTAGAAGCAATGCCCGTTAAAGTGTTTTGAACGGCAAGCAGGGAAAATGCAACTCCAAGGAAAGGTCCGAAAAAAGCTCCAACAGTAACCCTTTTCATCGCTTTTCTGTTCTTTAAAGCGGTCATCACCCTTTTCCACCTTCTTAAAATAAAAAACAGAATCATAAATCCCACTGTTCCGGCAAACACACGGATCTGGGTGGCAGCAAAAGCATTGTAATCCTGCATGCCAAATTTGCTGAGCACCAAACCGGTAGCCTGTCCCACTGCTCCTCCAAATGCCATAATGATGCCCACCACATGGTATGAAAAAGTCATTTTTATTCTTTTCTTTTTGGGTGGTTCCTCTATTATGCGCGAAGGATTAGGATTTCTGTTTTTCCTTTGAGAGATAACCAGAATGATACCGGTTAACGTGATGGCCATTCCCAATATATTTTGTGCAGAAAGCCTTTCATCCATAATAAGCCATCCTATAAGCCCCGTAATAGGGGGTACAAACGACATGATCAGTGAACTAATGCGGGCACCAATACGCACATAGGCTTCGAAAAGGAATAAATCACCCAGTGAAAATCCAATCAAACCCGATATGATCAGCCATTTCCATTGATGCCAGCTTGCATCTACAGGCAAAAAAAGGCCGCGGGTAATCCATGTAAAAATACCCAGCATAAAAATAGCCATGAACAAACGAATTAAATTCACAGAAAGGGAACCGATTTTCTTCCCGGCTGATTCAAAAGCCAAAGCTGTGGCGGTCCAGCAAAAAGCAGCCATCAAACTGGCAAATTCTCCAAAATATGAATCCAGCATATCTTTTCCTCTATTGAAATCAGGTTATTTTGATTTTTTTTATTTTTACCCAAAATTTCGAGCCACAAAGAAATAAAAAACAAGTTATTTTGATTAATTTGAGTTGGAAAAGTTTAATATCAGCCGGCAGCTTAACCCCGCATTAGAAAAACCGGGTTTTTGCGAAATTTATTGAAGCAAAAAGCCAGGTTTTTCAATAGCGTCAGAAACCCGCATCCACTGAGTTTTGCTACAAGAAAATGATAAATATGCGGGTTCAATGGGGATTGATCTGAATTGTTCAGGTTGTGCAGTTATATTATATTGTATTACAGAATTCTAATAAACTTTGAACAAGAATTAATTATTCAAGAATAATTCGGGTTAAAAAAAATTCACCGAAAAATTTGAAATAATAATCTTCTATTTTATATATTTACATGATCAAATCTTGGGTTAATGGGCAAAATAAAAGTCATCCTTACATCATTCTTTATAATCTTCATATTTTCAGTATCATCCAATGCTCAAATTGACCAGATAGCTTTTAAGGATAGCGTTCATGCCGCTACGTTTACCCATTATTTCATTCCGATGAAGATCAGCAATAACGACACCACCCGATTAACAGATACGGAGGATGAGGATATTGCATCTATTGAGTGGACAAAAAACGGAAACCCTGTGGATTTTGAACCCATAAGAAACAATGGAAATTTTATTGCTTACAGGCATAAATTCAGTGAAGCCGGGAACTATGAAATTGGTCTGGAAATAGCTGACAGGTCGGGGTTAATTCATTTTACTTCAAAAACCATTTTCGTTGAAAATTCCATTGAAGTCCCTAATGTGTTTTCACCTGATGAAAACGGAATAAATGATGTTTTTGTAGTCAAATCAAACGGCGAACAAAAACTTAAACTGGAAATCTATACCCGGAACGGCGACCTGATTTATGAAAGAACCGGAACGGTAATATACTGGGACGGTAAAATGGCTTC
>JAGXLC010000417.1 GCA_018334875.1 Bacteroidales bacterium
AATCACTATGAAACATCAACCCATCTTGCCCTTAATATCTGTATAATCTTTCAAAGCCTTTGGCATAAATGATGCAGTTAACAACACCAACACCAGAACAACGCTATTTACAGTCACTTCATTCCCTTCTACGATATAGAACTGAAATATAAAAAATGCTGTAAAGGCTGCGAATAATGCCGATAATAATCTCGAAAGGCTAAATTCTTTTACGCCTGCATCTCGATTCCATTTTTCAAAAAAAGATATTTTTTTCATAATCAATTAATTATATTAGTTCAAAATGTGGTAAATCAATGAAATTGTGATCAGTAACATATTCTCCGTCCTTGTCCCAATCACCGCCGTTTCGTATATTTATTTCCATGTGATTTGCTGTTGTCATGATGACACCGATAAGGATATAATAGTATTTCTCTTCTGTTGTATATTCGCCTTTTACGTAAGGCAGCACGTCAATGGCCTTGCCTTCCTGATGCTTTGATTTTTGATTATACCCATCTTTCAAAGATGCACCGTCTTGAAAGAGTTCATTTTGTTCTTCTGCATCTCTTTTACCGCCCTTCCAAGCTATTCCAAAATCCACGGGTGAATTTTTCAGGGCTTCATACATTACTGCCTTTAGCGTCTCACTAACGCCTTCCATCCTCTGTTTGCTAAGATCAGAAAATCTATACATAATTATTCAGAATCAATTTTATCACCTCTCCTGTTTGCAAAGTCAATAATGTATTTCCATTGCCGGTTGTTCTCATCCCTTACATTCTCTATTGAATTACTCAAACTTTCAGTTTTATGAGAATTGTTTTTAATCCGTTCTCGGTTGACTTTCTCTGCTGTCATAACTCTCATATAAGATGACAACCCGGCTACGATAATTAATGGAATTACAATGATCAGTATTTTTTTAGTGATACCATTGTTAAGATGGTGCAGTTCACCTTTAATCTCTTCCTTTAGTTCTTTTCTTTCCTCGTTTGTCATAGTTATTTATTTTCTTATAAACGCATCATCCAGGGTAGCTATTTCAGTGCTTGTCAATTTTCCACTTTCAGATGCTTTTTTTATCTCTTCCTCACCGAATTTCGGGTAGTTCTTTTCATTTTTTGAAACATCAGTTTCGAGAACTTTCCTAAATTCTGCATCAACTGTTTGCTGTAATGATTGCGGTATTTGGCCTTGTTCATTGGCGTACTCTTTCAAAAGCCGCTGCCGCTCTTCTTCAATATAGTCAACATCTTTTTTCAATTGCTGAAAAGCCGGGCGTTTGTTCCATTTCTCCTGAAAGTCAGTAATGCCGTTGTCATAGATTTTTTGAACGATGTTGTATTGGTTTTGCAAGTCTTTTAGTTTCATAAGTTTAGTTTATTTTATGTTGTACAACATATTTTTCCATGTAACAATATTGTAAAATTAACCGTTTATTTGTAGAAATCAAAATTATAAAAGCCATGAAACATTTAATTTTTATTATTGTATTACTAGCTGCAACTCTTTCAGTCAACGCTCAAAAACTCGGTTTCGGTATTCACGCAGGCTCAAACAGTGGCCTAAAAAATAATATAGCTTTAGGCATAAGCCCTCAACTGTTTTACAAAGTTGATACTTCCATAACCCTGAATACAAACTTGATATACTACTTTTTATCTGATCGGAAAAATGATGAAGTTTTTTCACCGGAAAGTCTTTCGACAAAGACTTATCTCTATCAATTGAATGCGAACATAAACTATTTCCCATACAAAAATTTCTATATAGTTGTTGGCGGAAATTATTCAAAGGTATCATCAAAAGCAAGTTATTATCAATCAGTTGGAAAATATTCAAAGTCAAAAATTGGGTATAATATTGGCATAGGTTTAAAAATGAATAATTTCTATATACAAACAAAGTACGATAATTCGATTGATCAATTAACATTATCTTTATCCTTTCATTTTTAATTCATAATTTCCTGATCCATCAGAGTTTTTATATAAAGTACCAGATGGAATATTGTCTACATCAGTGAAGTTTGGCAAAGAGTCGAATATAACCCATCTGCCGAGAAAATGAATAGCTCTATTGTTCATAATTAATTCAGAACGTGGATGCTTTATGGACCAATTTGTTATATCAAAATCAACACCACTCACAGCCCGTACCCTGAATTTAGTATATCCATTTAAGCCTATATAGTCATAATTTTCTGTGACAAAACTTCCACCAAAGATCCCAGTATATGAAGAAATATCTAGTTGGCTCCAAGTTGATCCATCATATACTTCATAGTATATATCTACATCATTTTGGCTACCTGAATTATTTGTCACCTCTACATACCCATAGATCCGTTCAAAATCAACTATATTATATTCTTGAGTCGAATCGCCTTGATTGGTAGTACTTTGATCGTCAATCCTAAAATTCAAAGTATATACAAGATTATCATCTACTGCCTTCCATCTTCTATTAATCCCTTCATCTTCATATATTTCTAATGTTGCCGCTCCTGTTGATCTGATAAGTAACTGTCCACTGTCGATATAAATATCTGACACGTCAATATCAAAACCATTCGAGTCATATTGAATTTGTTCATCGGTTCCATTTCCGACATAAAAACGCGGAGAACCACTGTTATAATCTTGTTGAATACCAGCACTACCAAATGTTTCCCCTCCAATCGTCAATCCATCAATATTATCAGAGCCAATCTGATAACCTAGTTGAACATTTCCACTATTTATAGAAATCAATTTATTTCCTGAATCAATCTTCAAATCACCTGATCCGGCATCAAGTAAAAATTGATTTGTATTAATATCCACAGCTGATCCATTGAAACTTACATAGTTGGTTGAACTTGCATTACCTACATAAAATGATCCTCCTGCTAATTCAGCAAGTACATTATAACTCCCATCCCGGAATCTTATGCCGTTTGTAGGATCGATAACTACATGATCGCCTGCCTGATCGCCTGCAAAGAAGCCAAATATGTCACTATCCCCATAATTAGCAAAGTTTCTTAAATTCCCTATCTGAACCCGTGTCTTTGAATCACTAAGCCAATCATTATAAGATTGTATGCCATCCATAACTTTGAGGTACGGGCTGTTTGCATCAGTCACACTCATATAGATATTAGCGTCATAAGTGCCGCCGCTATCGCCTGCCGCTATAACCTCATCACCTTTTTCAAAACTACCTACATCATCAGTTGTCGCCCATCCGCTCGTAGTCGTAAGATCAATACGTCCATCTGTTTGTGTTGCTGCAACCTCTCTCCATATTCCTTTTAATACGGTTCCGCTGCCTCCTGTTGCCCGTTGCGCGTCCATGTCAAAATCCTTACAGACAATGATCATTCCTACTGAAAACGGTGCAATCGTATTTCCTGAAGCATCTTCAAAGTAGAGTTGTTCAGCTCCTGCCGTTGCGTCTGAAACTGAATGAATTTTTCCATGTCCAGGACCTACGAGGAAGCCGCCTGCTATACTCCTCAATCTGTTAATTACGAGTTCATATACTTGCAGGCCGCCTCTTACTTTAAGATTTTGAAACTCTGCATCCCCATCATTCCATATTCTCCACTCATCACCTGTTGACC
>JAGXLC010000418.1 GCA_018334875.1 Bacteroidales bacterium
ACTTCTACATTCCCCACCTGGCGCATTTTTTTCTTGCCTTTCTTTTGTTTCTCCAGCAGTTTACGTTTACGGGTAACGTCCCCTCCATAGCACTTTGCAGTAACATCCTTTCTCAGTGCTTTCACGGTTTCCCTGGCTATCACTTTAGAGCTTATGGCTGCCTGAATGGCAATATCAAACTGCTGGCGCGGGATCAGCTCTTTCAGTTTCTCGCAGATCCTTCTTCCGAAAGAATGGGCATGTTCCTGATGGATCAGCGTAGATAACGCGTCCACCATACTCCCGTTGATCAGAATGTCCAGCCGCACCAGTTTGGCTTCTTTGTAACCGGTTTGATGGTAATCGAAGGAGGCATATCCTTTCGATATGCTTTTCAGCTTATCATAGAAATCAAAAACAATCTCTGCCAAAGGCATCTCAAAGGTTACTTCCACCCGGTTATTGGGCTGGAATATTTGGTTTTTCAAAGTTGCCCGTTTATCGAGGCACAATTTCATGATGGAACCGATAAAATCAGCCCTTGTGATGATCTGGGCATGTATATAAGGCTCCTCAATACGATCTATATCTTTCGGATCGGGCAGACCGGAAGGGTTGTGTACTTCTTTCATCTCACCATCCGTGGTATATACCTGGTAAGATACATTGGGCACCGTGGTGATCACGTTCATATTATATTCCCGCTCAAGCCGCTCCTGTATGATCTCCATGTGCAGAAGCCCCAAAAAGCCGCAGCGAAAGCCAAAGCCCAAAGCCATGGAATTTTCGGGTTCAAATGTCAGGGAGGCATCATTCAGTTGAAGTTTTTCAAGAGATATGCGCAACTCCTCATAATCATCGGTATCAACAGGGTATATTCCCGCATACACCATGGGTTTGACATCCTCGAAACCGGATACAGCCTTTTCACAGGGATTGTCATAACGGGTGATCGTATCCCCCACTTTCACTTCACTCGAGGCTTTGATACCGGAAATAATATATCCGACATCCCCTGCATTCAACTCATTGCGGGGTTCCTTCTTCAGTCGCAATACACCTATCTCGTCTGCATAGTAATCCTTACCGGCATTTACAAACTTCACATGATCCCCCTTTCTTATCTTACCGTTGAAGATCCGGAAAAAAGCTTCAATTCCCCGGTAAGAATTAAAAACAGAGTCAAAGATCATGGCCTGCAACGGTTTATTGTAATCGCCCTCAGGATGGGGTATCTTTTCTATAATGGCATCCAGTATTTTTTCAACACCATAACCGGTTTTGCCACTGGCTTCGATGATATCTCCGCGGTCACAACCCAGCAATTCTACGATCTGATCCTTTACTTCTTCTGGTTTGGCGGCTTCCAGATCCACTTTATTCAGAACAGGGATCACTTCCAGATCATGATCTACAGCAAGATAAACATTGGATATCGTCTGAGCCTGAACACCCTGAACAGCATCTACTACCAGTAAAGCACCCTCACAGGCGGCAATGGAACGCGACACTTCATAGGAAAAATCCACGTGGCCAGGTGTATCAATAAGATTCAAAGCATAATACCGATCATTATAAAGGTAATCCATGAGGATGGCATGGCTCTTAATGGTTATTCCCCGCTCACGCTCCAAATCCATATCATCCAGCATCAGATCATGATACTCCCTTTCCGTCACAGATTTTGTAATTTGTAAAAGTCTGTCGGCCAAAGTACTTTTCCCATGATCGATGTGGGCCAGTATGCAAAAGTTCCTTATTTGCTCCATGTTCCTCTCCTTCTGTTATCTTATCTCAAAGTAAATTAATCTGGACAAGCCAAAACGTAAACACATTAAATTCCTTGAAAGCATCCTTTTGGTTTTGGCTTGTCCAAATCAGGGGGTAAAGATATTTAAATCTGAAAAAATAAGAATGGCCTTACCTGATAAATTACATATATTAACCATTCGCATAAGCTGTGGCTGGTAAGGCGCTAAGCGGCTCCAGTAGATTTCTGAAATTCAATAGATGATTTTTACACAATTAGCTGAGTTAGCCGCTGAGCGCCTTTTTAGACTCATTGCCCAATGTGATATAAACCTTTTCCCCGGAAGGAATTAATCGTCTGAGGTCAGCAACTCAATGATGGTTTTGAGCTTTTCCTGCGATTCCACATAGGAATAGCTCCCACCGGTGAAATCTCCTCGCTGAACCAGTTCTCCGCCTTTAGTTTCAAGCATGGCAATGGTTTCATCCATATCCTCCACCTGAAAGGCAATGTGATGTACGCCTTCCCCGTGCTTATCAAGAAACTCCTGCCATGTGCTCGGTCCTCCGATCGGCTCGATGATCTCAATGGTAATGTTTTCGAGGCGGATAAACGCAAGTTTGGCCCTGGCATTTGTAGGTTCTCCCTTATAATGGGCGTTGGTTTTGGAATATTCATCCGTTTCACTGACCTGGGGTGTCTCGATACCGAATAAATCGGCATATGCTTTACTGGTTTTTTCAATATCCTCAACTACCAGTCCTATCTGAGTAACCACTTGGGTATTCAGGGACCGGTCCTCTTTCTGGGCGTAAACACCATAAGAGATTGTTAAGAAAAAAACCAGGGTTAGTAAGCAAATTAACTTTCTCATCACTTCTATTTTTTTAATTTAATGATTAATCCTCCTTTAACTCTATCAACGAGATCTCTCTGAATTCCGTGGGGTGGCTTTCTGCCTGGATGGCAATATGCCCGGATTCCAGAAGCGTTCCTTCTTCCCGGGGATACCCTTCGGGAACATTACCTCCCCCGATTTGCGGATCGGTGTAAGTCATTACCGTATCCCCCTCCACAATATGATGAATGATCTCGCTACCTTTCACTACCACTTCTACGGTCACCCATTCATCTCCATAAGTTTTTGATGAGGACTGTATACAATGCTGGGTAACCAATTCGTCATCCATCACCACATGGGTTCCCGGAGTGCAAACATTGGCCGTGGGCCTGGGACCTTCGCCCAAATCACTTAACAATTGCACCTCCACTGAAACAGGGAAATCCTGATCCCGGTTCATGCTTTCGGCCGATTGGGAATGGATCATAATTCCATTGTTCTTCCTGGCCCACGCGGGTCCTTCAGGGCTCTGTTCACCTACAGTCCGGTATTCCACACGCAACTTATAATGGGAATAAGCGTCTTCAGTTATCAAATGGCCGAATTCACCATCAAAACGATCCCATTCATCGTAACTGACCGTTAGTATGCTATCTTCCACGCGGAATGTATTCTTGTAATTCTCATTTACCGGTTGGCCGGTAAATTTCATGTTCCATCCCGAAAGGTCTTCACCATTAAAAAGATGAATACGGTCTTCATCCCGCTGTTGCTGGCAGGCAGAAGCCACAATTAGCAGGGAAGCTGCAAACACAAATACAAATTTGGATTTCAAAACAGTTAAAATGTAATTTTTCATAATCTATAATTTATAATAAAGTAAAACATCCCACAAGTATATCAAATTCCTTTGAAAAATAAAACTGACCAGCCTAATTCTTTTGTTTTATTAAAGTTCATATATTAATAAATTCTAATGTCTAATTTCGAAATTCTAAACAATAACAAATGACCAAA
>JAGXLC010000419.1 GCA_018334875.1 Bacteroidales bacterium
CCTTCTTTAAACTCCGGATAAAGCTCTTCCTTTACCCACTTAAATTCAGGTTCCAACGCCAGAATTTTCCGGTACGTTTCCGCAGCCTTTTCCTTCTTCCGGGCTTTGTCGTATGCCTGGGCAAGCCAGGCCAGTGCATTCAAATATTGCCAGCTATTTTGATCGTTTTTCTGTTTTTCAAAATAATGAATGGCTTCCTCATAATATTGTGCAGCTTTATCATAACTTCCTCCAAAAATTCTCGGCATGTGATATTCGGCATTGCCTTTCTCAACCCATGCCAATGGATTGGTGGAATCAAGCTCAACAGACCGGTTGATATGCTCCATGCTCCGGGGACCCAGAAAAACAGCCCGCGAACGCTTTATTCCGATCTTAAAAGCAAGAAAGGCACCCTTCATGGCTTCATAGTAAGTCTTATATTGCGCGTGATCTTTTAATTCTTCAAGATACTCCTCCCCTTTTTCTATGTATTCAGCGGCGACATCCTCTTTGTCAACTCCTATTAAAAAAGCCACATAGCCATAATGGGCCACAACAATATCATATAATAATCCGGGATCTTTCCGGTGGTTATAGGTCATCTCCATTTGCCTTATCCAGTCAGGCCATTGCTTCATCTCTCCCGAAATGTAAGCCTGATAAAATTTATTCCTGTATTCATCCTCACCCGGATAACCCTTCACAGTTCCACCCAGAATGAGAAGAAAAATAAAGATGAAAAGTAGTTTTGTGCTGTTCATAAATTTCCTCCTGTTGTTCGGCCTTTCCAATGATAATGGCCGGTCAGTTTAACTTTTATGCCTTTGACAACAATATATAAAAATGAGGCCATCTGAAGAAGATGGAGCCGGATATTTTTCCAAACGCTCTGCATACTGGCCAAGGAAATAAAGATCCGTATCAGCAGCACCAGTAATATATAAAAGCCGAACCATCCCCGGCCCAACGAGAGCGGAATAACAACAACCCCGGAAAATGTCAATAAAATATAACCAATGGCCATTAAAGGATTGCCTCCGAAAAATTCCAGCACATTCTTTGCAAATCCATTGACGGCTTCACGCCAGGAGCTGTACATCCTGCACATAACATCATTATTGCCCAGCAGCGTTGCTGTGTCGTATCCGTATTTTTTCATCATTCTGCTGATGATTATATCTTCAGCAAGATTTTGTCTGACTTGCTTATGCCATAAATGGGCTTTATATCCCCTGGCGTCAAACATCATAAACTGACCATTGGCAGCAGCAAGTGAAGGTTTTGGGCTTTTCCGGACCAACACAAGTGGCAGGAGGCCCAGCAATATCCAGTTCATCAGTGGCACGGTGAGCCATTCACCACGGCTCCTCATTAGCTGATGGGGAAATAGGGATAACAGGGATAACCTGTAATAACGAAAAGTACCTATGGCTTTCTTCAACATATCGGTGCTGACCACCACGTCGGCATCCAGAAAAAGCAGGATATCTCCTCCGGCTTGCTTACCCAGTTGATGACAGGCATGGTTTTTACCGGTCCATCCGGGAGGAATCTGCTGATTCCCCCTCATCCAGCTTACCCGTTGGTCTTTCTCAGTATATTGTTGCAGTATTTGACGGGTTCTATCCTCCGAGTGATCGTCATAAACAATAAGTTCATAATTCGTATAATCCTGTTTTATAAGAGACTCCAACAGTACCGGCAGATTCTTCTCTTCATTTCTGGCAGGGATCAGAATGGAAACAAAAGGATAAGAGGAAAGGGGATAATCGCGCAGATAAGGCCGGGTAAAATAATTCAGCGAGGCGACGATCAAGCGCATCAAGGCAAAAACAATAACGATCCAGGCTATTATCTCAAGAATCATGGCTTATTCTTTTTGTTGGTTGATCATTTCCTGCATATGCTCATTAAAAGAGCTTTCCATATCTTTCAGCGTTAAATTACCTCCGGGATGATATTCCTTCAAGCCAAAAGTAAGGGCAGGCTTCCGGTGTGAAAAATAATCCACCAGTGTTGTTACAAAGACAATCTGCACTTTGTTCTCAAGTCCGCTTACTATTTTGGTGATCCCTTTTTCAAACCGCAGGGGATAATGAAACATGGAACGGATTTTTCCCTGGGGATAGACGGTTACAAGATTGGAAGGGTCCATCAGCAACTGCCGGGTATAGTGCAGGGAGTCCATAACCGAACGGGAATGCTGCCTGATGGAATAAACACCGGCTTTATTCAGAAACATACGTTTTTTCAACTGCTCCTCCAACATCATAACGTGAAATTTTCTGTGAAAAATCTTACCATTCAGATAATCGGCAAAAAATCCGTCCCACCAGCTAAAATGATTCATGATCAACAAAACCGGCATGCCCCGTTCGGGAATATCACCCTTAATGGTCACATTCCGAAAATGCCGGTGGATCATCAACCGGGAATACAACCGAAAAAAACTCAAATAAATCCAAAGATGCCGGGCTTTTATCATGTTGCTGCTTTGGTTTGATAAAGTCTCCACCAGGGTGTGGTTGGGGAATCATGGTGTTCATAATGGTAGCCAAAAAAATAGCACGACAGCATGGCCCGGAGATGATTTTTCCGTTGTGTCCGGGAGTTATAAGGTTTCATCCAATTCCTGTGGGGCAGCTTATGGGGCTGATAAACCCCAAAATAAAACATCTGAAAAGTTCCCAGAAAAGCAGGTATAATCCAGAAAACCAACAAGGAAGATTCATTGAACCAGATCAGCAGTAAATTGAAGGCCGCAGCCATGATCAGTATCTGAAATACAGTAACATACCGGTACATAAAAGTCAGCCACCAGCGCCAAAAATTCCGGGATTTGACATAAAAGTCAGGATCTTCTGGCATTCCGGGGAAACGGTGATGTAACCAGTGATTTTTGGTCAGTTTTTTGTAGGATAATCCTGCAAAAAGCGCAGAAGCCAGCCATCCAAACAGATCATTGACCCATCTTTTCCCCGAAATGGAACGATGAATGGCATCATGGCCCGTTATAAACAAGCCGGTGAACAGATATCCCTGAACCACTATGTGCAGGTAAGTATATGGCGAAGCAGGATCCGGTGCAACATGAATAAGGGTATACACCAGATGCCCCAGCCAAACCAGAATGATCGTTATTGCTATGATAATGCCCATGATTCGTGTATTCTTAAGTTAAAAGATTATATTCAGGTTAATGATTGAATATGGCGCAGAGCATAGAGCGCAGGGCTCAGGGCAAGGAGCAGGAGCTTGTTGTACCAGGTCCCGGGTCCCGCGTCTCGAGTCTCGGGTCTCGGGTTGCCAGTAGCTAAATTTCTCAGTACATTCAACTCACTACTCAAAACTCCCTACTATTCTCATCTTCTCCTCTTCCCTTCTTCCCTTCTTCCCCTCTTCCCAGTTCCCGTTTTCTCATCTTCTCTTATTCTCTTCTTCCCTTATTCGTCCACCCATCCATTCAACACACCAATATCGCTCCTTCGTGCCGTCGTGCCGTCGTGCCGTCGTTCTTTCGTGCAGTCGTGCCCCAATCTCCGAGACGCAAGCATTGCGTCTCTACTGCTGTCCCTGTAGCTATATCGCTGCATACTGTTTA
>JAGXLC010000420.1 GCA_018334875.1 Bacteroidales bacterium
CGTTACAGGTAATTGCAAAAACATACAACTATGGACAAAATAAACAGAACAACATTATTTCTGATACTGACATTTGTAATCAGCCTTTCATTGGTAGGACTATATAAGTTATTCGGTGGACAGTACGACAACAAAATCAGTGCAACTATTTTGGCAGTTACTTATATGTTTATCCCTATGATTAGTGTTATCCTAGTTGAAAAAGTGATTCACAAAGAAAAATTAAAGCCTAATCTCTTAATTTCGTTTAAAATCAATAAGTGGTTTTTCATTGCGTGGTTAATAACTCCAATTATGAGTTTTGGGACACTTGGCATAAGTTTGTTGTTGCCTGATGTAACTTATAGTCCTGAAATGACAGGGATGGTGAATAGATTTGAAAATATGTTGACACCCGAACAACTGGAGCAAATGAAAAACGCATCGGAGACAATGCCCATTCACCCTATATGGTTGGCTGTTTTACAAGGATTAATTGCAGGTGCTACAATTAATGCCATTGCTGGTTTTGGGGAAGAACTAGGTTGGCGGGGATTTTTACTGAAATCATTTAAAGACATGAATTTTTTGAAGGCATCAATTATTATCGGGTTTATATGGGGAATCTGGCATTCACCGCTAATTTTAATGGGACATAACTATCCTCAACATCCGGAAATTGGAGTATTGATGATGACCATTTGGTGTATTTTACTTACCCCACTTTTCCTTTACTTTACGGTTAAGGCAAAGTCTGTAATAGCTGCAGCAATCATGCACGGAACCCTAAATGCCACGGCAGGAATAGCCATAATGGTGATTGATGGTGGTAACGACCTGTCTGTTGGAATGACTGGTTTAGCAGGATTTATATCTCTGATTGTTGTTTTGGTTCTACTTTTCATCTACGACAACAAAATAAGTAAGGAAAAAATAATGACAAATAAAATAAGCAACTACCTGTAACACGCAATATACGTAAGCCGGGTGATATGGGTAAATTAAACTTTTGTACATTTACTCAAATTCGCAACGATTTGATAAGTTGGAGTATCGAAATCCCGGCCTACGCATATTGCCATCCGTTAGCAGCAATATTAAAAAAATCACGAAAATGGAAAAGCCAAATAAACACAAAAACGAGAAGGAACGACTAAATGCTTTAAATAGTTATTCAATTCTCGATACATTGCAAGAAAAAGAATACGATGATATTACATTTATTGCATCCCAAATCTGTAATACTCCAATTTCATATATAAGTCTAATCGACCATGAAAGACAATGGTTTAAATCAAAAATTGGATTGCAAATCGAAGAAACCCCAAGAGAAATTGCTTTTTGTGCACACACGATTGTAGATGATAAAGAATATATGTTAGTTGAGGATGCAAGAAAAGACTACAGATTCTCAGACAATCCACTTGTCATTGACAAGCCAGGAATTGTATTTTATTTAGGCATTCCACTTAATACCGTGGATAATTATCCTCTTGGGACCTTATGCGTTGTTGATAAAGAGCCAAGAGACTTGAAAGACAACCAAATCAAAATGATGCAAGCTTTGGCAAGACAAACTAATCGATTGCTTGAAGCGAGAAAGAATAATATAGAATTAGATTTGAGGAAAAAAGAATTAGAAGAACGAAATAAATCATTAGATAGTTTTGCAAGAAAGGCCGCCCACGATTTAAAATCACCCTTGAATAACATTGTTCAGTTTGTGGATTTACTAAAAAACGAATTAGAATTAGTTCCTAATGAAAGTATGACAGAACTGTTTAATATAATAGAAAAATCCTCACATAACCTCACTCAGTTGATTGACGGGATATTGAAACATAGTCGAGATTTATCCTTTGACTCAAAGGATAATGTAGAATTTAATGTATTAAAATCCATAGAAGATGTTGTGGCTAATTTCTTTGAAGATTCATTACATAATTTTAATATTAATTATGATATTGATGAAACTTTGTCTATGTATTCAAATTTGATAGCGTTTCAACAGATAATTATAAACTTAATCTCAAATAGTCTGAAATATAATGATAAAGAAAAAACAAACATAAAAATTGGAGCTGTAAGTAAAAGAAATAGTATCGTTTTCAAATTTGAAGACAACGGTATAGGGATAAAAGATGAAGAAATAAAAAATATTTTCAACCTGTATGAAACAACATCCAACATTGACAGATATGGAAATAAAGGAACAGGAATCGGTCTTTCAACAGTTAAAAAAATAATAGAGTTACTTGAGGGTACAATTGAAGTAAAGTCAGAAATTGGAGTTGGAACAATTTTTACATTTTCAATAAAAGGAAGCTAAATAAAGCTGCTAACAGGCTATATACAAAATGCGGGTGTTCTGCTTAGCATCTAGGTTTTGGGGCTTTAGCAACGTTTTATATTGGGGGCTAAGAACGCGTCGCTGTAAATCCCGCACTTTGCATATAGCTATACGTTACAGGCAAGCTTAAAAAACGACACTTACAATAATGAAAATAGACGATAACATAGCAAAAAAATACAATTTGACCGAAGAAGAAATTGCATTGACCATGAGTGGTTATGTACCTTTGACAATTAAAGCGAATGATTTTTTTCTGAAAGAAGGCCAAGTCTGTAATTATATTGGATTTGTAAAAAAGGGATTGCTTCGCTCATTTATTTATGACGACTACGCCAATGAAATTACATCTGATTTTTTTCCCGAAAACACATTAATTATTTCATTCGATAGCTTTAATAACAGAGTACCATCCAAAGAAAATATAAAAGCAATAGAGGATTCAGAATTAATGGTGATTTCTTACGAAAAGCAAAAGGAATTATATGATAAAATACCGGCATGGAATCTTATTTGCAGAGATTTGGCAGATTTTAAAAGCCGTGAAATGATTGAAAGAGCCAATCGTTTTCAAATTATGTCTGCCACAGAGCGCTATCAGGCCTTTTGCAATGAATACCCGGATATATTACAGCGAACGACATTGGGTAGTATTGCATCATATATTGGTGTTGATATTGCCACATTGAGCAGAATCAGAAAGAAGAAATAACCGTTTTTGACTTTTGTCAAACAATCCTTCGGATTATCCGATATACTTTTGCGTCATAATCATTAAACTTAATCGTATGACAGCAACAAAACAAATCAGTATTATCGGAGCTACCGGCAACCTGGGTGTGCCCATTGTAAAAAATCTTGTGTGCCTTGGATATAAAGTACATGCAATTGTGAAAAACCGGGAAAAAGCTAAGGCACTGTTTGGCAAAATGCCGGATGTAAAAATATCCGAAGCCGATTTAAGAGATGTTTCGGCATTAAGAACAGCCCTAAAAGGAACAGCGTATCTGTACCTTAACCTTTCGACCCAAGCTACTCATTTAAACATACCGTTTGCTACTGAACGCGAAGGCGTTGCCAATATTATCGCTGCAACTGATAAAGATTGCATAAAACAAATTATCAGCATATCCGGCTTAGGCGCTTTAGATAATAATCAGGATGCAGGAAAGTTTACCTTTATTCCCAACATTATCCGTAAGCAAGGACATAAATTAATCAAGGAATCCGG
>JAGXLC010000421.1 GCA_018334875.1 Bacteroidales bacterium
AGGAGAACAAATCTTTGATCAGGGAGATTTATCTCAGCGGTCGCGAATCCTACCTGAGATATGCCTATAAATGTTCCAGGAGGATTATCGAAACCAATAACTATATTACTTTTTTTGCACCTGTACTTCGTGAATTGTTTCCCCGGGCCAAATTTGTGCACATTCAAAGGCATCCGGGTGATTTTGTTCGCTCTGGTATCAACCGGAATTATTATACGGGGAGCGGCAGCGATGATATAAAAAGAATCGTGCCGGTGAGTGGAAGTGAAAAGGCACAATGGGAATCTTATCCCCAGATTCAGAAGATCAGCTGGCTTTGGAGAGAAACCAATCAGTTCATTGAAGAATTCAAACAGGACCTTGATGCAGAGAATTTCATGACCATCAATTTCAATGCACTGGATGTGGATAAGGTTCATGCGCTGACCCGGTTTCTCGAGGCAGATGTTCGCCCCTCATTTATCAGGAAAAAACTCAGTAAAAGGGTAAACGTCCAGAAGACCACAATTAAGGAACCCTTTTCCCAATGGAAGGAAGAGGAAAAAAGGCAGGTGGACCAGATCGCAGGTGATCTGGCAAGACAGTATGGATATAAAATCTAATACATACCATGAAAGTAGCAATCGCACAGGAAAGAATTATATCGGGTGGGCGGATGGTGGTCATCAATGAGTTAGTTTCTGTTTTGAATGATATGGGCATTGTTCCGGATATACTGACTTTTGATATGGCGTTGACTCCGGAAGACATTCAAAAAAAATATCAAAAATCCGTGGATTTTCGGATTAGGCAACTGCCCTTCGACTTTCTTCACAAAACACCGGAAACCAGTAGGTTGTGGTTTAATTACCTGACCCGAAGGCATGGGAAAAAGTATGACCTTCTGATCAACAGCAACAATACTGAAACGCTGTTGACTAAAAAACATTGGGTAATTTCTTATGTTCATTATCCTCGTTTGGATCGTATCAGAAAAAATATGACTTTACATACGGATGGAAAGAAATCCGCGAAGAAATGTACCATTAGGATGGCGGAAAAGGTGGACCGGTTTATATCGGGGTTGCTTTATAAAAGCAGTTCTATTGGCAGCAACATCTTGTATGTGGCCAACTCTCGATTTACCAAACAGGCCATTATTTCCAATTTTAACATCCGCGATGAAGATGTGGAGGTGATCTATCCACCGGTGGATGTGGAGGAATTTCATCCGGACCGGGAAAAGGCCAACCAGGTAGCTACTATCGGCCGATTTTCATCAGCCAAGCGGCAGTTTGAGCAAATCAAGATGGCGGAGAAATTGCCTGATTTAAAGTTTGTTATAATGGGATTTGCCGGCAAACACAATGCCTATTATAATAAATGTAAGGATTATGTAGCATCCCGGAACATTGAAAATGTTGAACTATGCCCGGATTTGCCATTTTCTGAGATGGTAAAAAAACTGGAAGCATCTCGTTTTTTCCTGCACACCACCAAGAATGAACCTTTTGGAATAACCACCGTTCAGGGGATAGCAGCCGGTTGCATTCCAGTCACCCACAATTCTGGCGGACAGAAAGAAATTGTTTTTCGGGATGACCTTAGGTATGAAAATCACCAACAGGCTGTTAGGATCTTTAAGAAGATCATGAACGAGGATTTGAGTGACCTATATGATCACCTGGCTGAACATATCCGTAGTTATCAATCGGAACGCTTCAGACAGGAGTTCACACAGATATTGGACCGATATTGAACATAAAAACCACAGGTATGGAAGTGATCATAACAGGAATGAGAAGGAGCGGAACAACCATATTGTATGATTTGTTCTATGAAGACCAAAGATTTGATGCTTATTATGAGCCCTTTGCCTTTGGGAAGAAAGACATTGGCGGAGGTAGCGGGTTGAGAAAGGTTTCATTTATGGATAAGTTGAATCAAAGAAGGAAAGAATTTCTAGAGCAGTATGATCCGCAACAAACCCCGGAGATCTTTAACCTTGGAGCTCCAACAGATCTCAGGAAAGAGATGAACCGTAGTATTCCGGATATACACAGTCAATATCTGCAATATTTGGCATCGGAAAATACCTATACCCTTTTTAAATTTGTCCGGTTATTTAACAAATTGCCAGAGATGCATAAAATATTTCCTGATGCCCGGGTAATTCATATTTTGAAAGATCCCAGAAGAATAGCGTTTTCTCATGTCATTGGTTCCAAGGAACCCAAAGATAAATTCATCAGGCTGCGGCACAGGGTAAAAAGACGGTATCAAAGAGCATTTTTCTTTCAGGTAAAGAAGGGGTTCAATTTTTGGAGTGCTGAAAACATGATCAATGTGATCATTGATGAATGGCAGGGATATCATTCATTTAAAGGTGCACCAGCTTTTGAAAAAGTGATGCTCCTGTGGAAAATCATCAATGATCAGATCGTCAAGGATGGCCAGGCGTATTTCGGCGATAATTTCATGAGCGTTAAACATGAGGAGTTATGCACGCATCCCGCCCAGACCCTTGAAAGGATATATGATTGTGTAGGCATGAATTTACCTGAGAATGTCAGGGTATTGGGGACAAGTAACCTTAAGCCGCCCCGGCAGATTTTCAAAAGAAAAAACAAAAACTGGAGCCGGGCAGCTCAAAGAACCAGAATTGATTTAAGTGAATGGGAGCAGTATTAGAAAATGGAAGGATATCTTTCAAAAAACAAGATCGATTATGTGCTGTTCCATCTAGGATCGGTAATTGAACTGACCGATGAGATCATATCACATTTAATTTTTCAAAAGAATGATGAGGCAGATACAGGTTTCGGCATTCATATGCCATTATCAAGGGAACCTCTGAATATTACTCAAATCATCGTGATAGAGAATATTCCTGTTTTTTTCCCGATAAGCAGACAGGGTAGATTTTATCGTATCGAAAACGGACAGGTTTATTTTAACCACGACATACTTAAATCGTCATTTTATTTGCTTTCCGGATACCAGGAAGTTGCCAGCAAAGAAAGAGACGAACATGGCAGATTTCCTTATTCTTGTTCCATTCAGAAAAGGCTGAATGTTGCCCATAAACCCATTGTCAACTATTATTTTGAGAAGCTGGCCGAAGGCATTGAGCAGTTTTGCCGGTTAAATGGCATTTCTTTTGCAAGAAAGCATTTGTTTCAAAAATGGGGTTTGATGCTCACCCATGATATAGACCAACTCAGCACCTATAACATCTATGAATTGATTTTCCGGCTGAAGATCTTTCTGGGTTTGGTTCCTTCGAAAAGGAATTTTTCTCAGAGGAGAAAGGTGTTCTTCTGTCATTTGGCCGGTATGCTCTCGTTTTTCAACCGAAAGAACCTGCACTGGAATTTTGGTGCCTTGCGTCGTATTGAAAAGCAATTTGGTATGCATTCGGTGTTTTATTTCCTTCCCAAAGTTAGAAAGGATCAACATTCTTTTTACCGGATAGATGATCCCCGTATCCGGGAGCTGTTTGAAGAATTAATTCAGGATGGCTGTGAAGTGGGTGTAC
>JAGXLC010000422.1 GCA_018334875.1 Bacteroidales bacterium
CATCCCGCAAACCATCTCACATTCAAAAACGAACGTAGTGAAGTTTTTGAATAATGCAGGTTAATAACAACAGATGATGAGATTAGCACCCACGTTTCCGTGGGTGTTTGTTAATGGCTATTGCCGCCGTTCAGCTCTTTTTCCAGTTTGAGCTTCAGGGGGTTGATCTTTTCTCCCCAGTAAACGGTAGTATGCGGAAATGGAATTTCTATACCACGCTCATCAAAAGCTTTTTTAAGTCTTCTCCTGTATTCCCTGCCCACTGCCCATTGCATGATGGGTTTGGTTTTAAACCGGACTTTGAGGACTACTGCACTGTCTGCAAATTTATCCACTCCGAATACCTCCAGGGGTTCCAGGATGTTTTCCTTGTAATCCGGATCGTTTTGCAGCTCTTCGCCCACTTCCTTCATAATATTTACCACTTCGTCGGTGTCTTCTTTGTAGGCTACTCCGATATCAAAGACTACGGCCGACCATTCCATCGTCATGTTGGAGATCGTATTGATCTTACCATTCTGAAAGTTATGGGTGGTACCTGAAAGATCTCGGAGGGTGGTGGTTCTCAGTTCGATTTTTTCCACCATTCCTCCCTGCCCGTTGATAATGGCAAAATCCCCGGTACGAATCTGGTTATCAAGTAACATAAAGAAACCTGAGATGATATCCCGTACCAGTTCCTGGGCTCCAAAACCTATAGCCAGTCCTATGATACCGGCACCGGCAAGTATCGGACCAATGTCTACACCCAGCTTTTTAAGAAGAATCATGATGAAGATAGCCCCTATCAACACTTTGCCTACACTGAGAAGGATATTCATAAGGGTTTCCACCCGTTTTTCCGTTTCCTGGGCCTGGGTATCATGTTTTTTGGCAGACCTTTTTATTATGGCTTTCCTCAGTTGCTTTATCAGTGACTTATAAACCTTCAGTAAAATGAGGGTTGCAACAATAAGTATTAAGATGCCCGGCAATTCAGTGATGATCCATTCATACAAACTGGAAAGAAGGTCGTTCATGAACGAGGCGACTGATGATGGTGTCATTTTATGCTCCTTTCTTTTTAATATTTTTTATTTGAAACTCAGTCTTTTGGCTTCTGGTGGATTGTATTGAGACATACTTTCTATAAGCTGTTCAATATCATTGCTTATAAGGAGGATATCCTGATAAGCCTGCTTGAGAAAACCCTGCTCTACCATGTTGTCGGTGAGCCGGCGCAATGGATCATAAAAACCATTGATGTTTAGAAGGGCTATGGGTTTTTGATGCAAACCCAACTGGCCCCAGGTAAGCATCTCAAAAAGTTCTTCAAGTGTCCCGTAGCCTCCGGGCAACGCAATGACGGCTTCTGATAGATCATGCATCTTTTTTTTACGTTCATGCATTGAATTGACTTCGATAAGGGAATGAAGTTGGTCGTGAGCGATTTCTTTTTCGTTCAGAAACGCGGGGATAACCCCTGTGACCCTTCCGTTGTGGTCCAGGGCACCGTTGGCCACAGCACCCATCAGTCCGATGCTGCCGCCACCGTATATCAGCTCAATGTGCTTTTTAGCCAGCAATTGTCCCAATTGGTAGGCCTGGTTTGAGTACACCGAATCATTTCCGGCGCTTGATCCGCAAAAAACAGCTATTTTATTCATATCTTGCCCTGTGATTGAAGCTCATTTCTTCCTTCGGAAACAAATGTTTCCATTAGCAGGAGTCGAATATAATTATTTTATCTCTGACTGACAAAAGCATGAAATTTATTTTGTGCTATGAACAATTATTGGGAGATAATGAATTCCGGGAAGCACCCCAACCTTTAACTTCGGCACTGACCGATCACCTCCCTTTTCAAGGGAGGTAAGGGAGGGTACGCGAAAAAGCACTGCTGATAAATTTTCCTAATATAATTTAATACTGAAAGCTTCAATAGTTGTGGTAAATAATTTTTGTTTCGCGTACCCTCTCCCAACCTCTCCCTTCCAGAAGGGAGAGGAGCCGGTCCGTAGTAAATATTCAGGTATGCTGCCAATAGCTTCAGGTAACTTTTTGCTATTTGAAATGGGTTAACAATTTATTCAGCAACAAAGCAAAAACCATTGACCCCGGCACTGACCGATCGCCTCCCTTTTCAAGGGAGGTAAGGGAGGGTACGCGAATTTAGAGATTCAGGCGAATTTGAGATTTATCTGATCATCCTGTTTAATGGATCGGATAAAGGATTGAATATTGGTTTTCAGGTCGCCCTGCCTTGCCAGAATTCTTATAAAGGCTGAACCTATAATGCCGCCGTTTGCCTGTTCACAAACAGTAAGGAATCTTTCGCGGTTGTTGATACCAAAGCCAACCATCACCGGTATCTCCGGTTTTATGTTACGGATGGTATTCACGTAACTGAGATGGGTTCTGATATCTTTTTTGCCTCCTGTGGTGGAGCTGGAAGACACCATATAAACGAATCCGCTGCTTTCCTTTAAAATGTTTGCCAGTCTGTCTTTTGGGGTTGAAGGCGTCACCAGAAAAACATTGTGCAGGTTGTTTTCTTCGAAGCGCTTTTTATAATGCTGCTGATAAATTTCTAACGGCAGGTCGGGGAGAATGACTCCGTCAATTCCCGCCTGCCGGCAGGAATGGCAAAATTTTTCCACTCCGTAATGAAAGACAGGATTCAGGTATCCCATCAGCAGGAGTGGGATGTTGATTTTTTCTCTGATCATACTGATCTGATCGAAGAGAAGGTTCAGACTCATTCCGTTTTTAAGTGCCAGCTTATTGCTTTCCTGGATTACCGGGCCATCCACCATAGGATCGGAAAAGGGGATTCCCACTTCAACCATATCGACCCCTGATTCTTCCAAGGCTTCGATAATGGTTGGTGTATCATTCAAACCGGGATATCCCGCTGTAAAGTAAACAGACAATACTTCCCGGGATTTGGATTGAAACAACGCGTCAATTCTATTCATGATTCAGATGTTTTTTGTACGTATCCATGTCTTTGTCTCCCCTTCCGGAGAGGTTAATCACTACAATGTCATCTTGCCGGGCGTCGAGATTTTCCAGGGTCGCCAGTGCATGTGCCGATTCCAGGGCAGGTATGATCCCCTCTTCCCGGATGCACCGTTTGGCAGCCTGCAATGCTTCTTCGTCGGTTGCTTGGGTGAAGTTCACCCTGTTGGTCTTGTAAAGATGCGGATAGGCCGGGCCTATTCCCGGATAATCCAGGCCTGCTGAAATGGAATAGGGTTCTGAAATTTGTCCGTCATCATTTTGCATGACCAGCGTCCGGCTGCCGTGTAAGATCCCTTCGCTTCCCATCTGAATGGTAGAAGCGGTCATTCCGCTGTGCACTCCCTTTCCTGCAGCTTCAACAGCATATAAACTGACTTCAGGCTGATCATAAAACGGGTAAAAGATGCCTGCTGCATTGCTCCCTCCTCCGATACAGGCAATGATGTGATCGGGATAATTCCTGCCGGTCTTTTCCTGTAGCTGATTTTGCAGCTCAAGGCCAATTAC
>JAGXLC010000423.1 GCA_018334875.1 Bacteroidales bacterium
CAGTTCATAGGGAAAGAAATCATGTTGCTCGGCGCCTTTCTTGCCGGGATATTGCTTTCCGTCTTCATGAACAAATCTCGCTCCATTCTGCTGCTTAAGCTTGACGGAATGGGTTATGGCTTCTTTATACCCATATTTTTCATTATGGTGGGTGTCCATTTCGACGAAACAGCACTTACCCAAATGGAAGGCTCTCCCTGGCTGTTTCTCACTGCCCTTCTTGTGGCACTATATGCCATCAAAATATTTCCCGGTTTTCTGTGGCAAAGGATTTTTGGCTTCAGGAAGGCCTTTTCCGGTGGAGTGCTTATGGCATCCAGACTAAGCCTGATCATTGCTGCCTCGAAGATCGGACTCGATTTTGGTATCATAACACCTGCCCTCAATGCTTCATTTGTCCTTATGGCGGTCATTACATGCATCCTTTCACCGGTTGTTTACAATATCCTTTCACCCCGGGAGATGCTTAAAATGGACAAGGTGCTTATCATCGGCGGAAGCAGCACCGGCGTATTGCTTTCCAGAAGACTTCAAATGCATGGGAAAAACTCCATCGTCGTGGAGAGCAGCAGGAAACGCTATCTGGAGATGCTGTCCAAAGGTTTGAATGCCTATCATGGAAATGGCTTCGACAAGAACGTTTACAAAAAGCTAAATCTTCAACCCCACAATTATGTTGTGGTAATCACCGACTCGGAAATAAAAAACACCGAAATATGCCAGATTCTAAAGGAGGAATTCGGGCATCACAAGATCATCAGCAAAACCAGCACCTGGCATATTGAAAAACAACTCCAGGATCTGCAAGTCGATTACGTGGATGTAACCCGAACCATTGCCACTACAATAGAAAATTTGATTCTCAGACCCGCCACGTATCATACCCTGGTTGAAACATTTGAAAATTACAAAGTGGAGGACATCACCATCACCAATTCCAATATAAGCGGAACCCAGGTCAAGGAGTTGCCCTTCCATCGTGACGGAGAGCTCATACTCGTGCGTCGGGGACATGCCGTTGAGATTCCGCACGGGGACACCTACCTCCAACAGAACGACATTGTGACGGTTATGGGCACGGAAACAGCATTGCAGGACTTCCGGGAGAAATTCAGGTTCTCCCTGGGCAAGTAACCTGTTAAACAATCGCTAAAGGAAAAATTTTGAAACTTGTGTAATTTTATATACTTTTATATTTATAATCAAAAAAGGGATGCCCGAAATTTTTCGGCTATATAAACGAAAACCCGTTTAAATTATGAGAACATTCAAAACGATCTCCATTCTGATGGCTTTTGCCCTACTGATGTCTTTCTGCAAGCAATCTTCGCGAGAAGTTTTTATTGAGGCAGAAAGTTTTCAAACGAAAGGGGGTTGGGAGGTTGATCCCCAATTTGTGGAAACAATGGGATCCCCTTATCTTCTTGCCCATGGCCTGGGAGAACCTGTTGAAAATGCAAGCACTCAGGTTGTTTTCCCTGACAAGGGCACCTATCATGCGTGGGCAAGGACAAAAAACTGGGTACCCGGTGAATGGGAAGCTCCCGGTAAGTTTAAACTGGTGGTCAATGGCAGTGAGCTAAGTAATACACTGGGCACCCAGAAAGGATGGAACTGGGAATATGCAGGCCAGGTCAGTATAACTGAAACCATGGCTACAGTGGAATTAAAGGACCTTACAGGATTTGAGGGGCGCTGTGATGCCCTTTACTTTTCCATCTCAAAAGAAGCACCTCCTCACCAGGCAGACCAGCTTGCCCAATGGAGAAAGGAAAAGCTTAACCAGGCCGATGCCCCGCAGGAGACCCACGAGTTTGACCTGGTGATTGTAGGAGGGGGTATTGCCGGTTGCGGAGCCGCTATTGCGGCAGCAGAGCGTGGGCTTGAAGTAGGCCTTGTCCAGGACAGACCTGTTCTGGGAGGAAATGCGAGCAAAGAGATACGCGTACATACCGAAGGCATACACTGGCATGGAGAACGTATACTTTCTATGCTGGATACGGAGCACTGGCCCAATGGATCGCCGAAAGCCGAAGCGGATCAGCAAAAACGGCGCCGCAACATGGAACAGTATGAAAACATTTCCATCTTCCTCAACTGGAGAGCCTACGATGCCAATGTGAACAACAACAGCATTACCTCGGTAGATGCCCGTCACACTTCCTCCGGGGAACGAAAACGTTTCAAAGCGCCCTATTTTGCAGACTGTACCGGCGACGGATGGATCGGCTACTGGGCCGGAGCCGAATACATGTATGGCCGTGAACCCAGATCAAAGTATGATGAAGGATGGGAAGAACACGGTGAGCTATGGAGCCCCGAAGAGGCTGACAATCGCGTTATGGGAGCATCCGTGCTATGGCGGACCACCAATGCGGGGGAGCCTGTTGAATTCCCGGAAGTACCCTGGGCTATGGATGTGGCGGAAGACCATGCCGCCACCAGCGGAACATGGCACTGGGAATTCTCAAAGAATGAACTTCACCAGGTAAAAGATGCCGAGACCATACGCGACCACATGTTCCGGGCCATATATGGGTCTTTTTACAATGCCAAACAAAAACCGGAAAATGACAGCGTCAGGCTGGAATGGATGTCGTACCTGGTAGGCAAAAGAGAATCCCGGAGGCTGGAAGGCGATTACATCTATACCTTCAACGACATGAAAAAGAATACCAAATTTGAGGATGCCGTGGCAAAAGGCACCCGTGATGTGGACGTGCACTACCAGCAATGGCTGAAGGATCCTTCTAAAGTGGATTTTCTGTCGGAAGCCCTCTTTTATCCGGTAGAAGAATACTATATCCCCTACAGGTCCCTTTATTCAAAGAACATCGAAAACCTGTTCATGGCCGGCCGCAACTTTAGCTGCTCACACATCGGCCTGGGCGGACCAAGAGTCATGAATACAACAGGCCAGATGGGCATTGCCGTGGGTTATGCTGCTTCCCTGTGCAAAAAATATGAAACCGATCCCAGGGGAGTGTATGAAGAACATATTGATGAATTGACCGATATCATCAAAAATCAATAACATATAAGGCCTTATGTTAAATGGAAAATGCAGCCAGGGATAAATTTTATAGCTAGTCTTTCCATACGATATTAGTTGTTGATTCCGTAACCATCCATAACAAATGTTGCGTGAGCGGTTGATAGTACCTTACCGGGCAAGTTTTGCCAAAAAAAGCAAGAATTTTACCGGTAAGGTACTACGTAAAAATTCTATGGGTTAAATCTTATCCCCCTTCTTCCCACTCTTCCAGCTTTGCATCCACCTGATCCCTCACAAGCATCCGGGCATCAAAAGGATCATACCCTTTCATCAGTAGCTCGTCGTAATTGGTTTCCGTATGACGGATATGGGCTATGACTGCCAATCGTATGGCATCCTCCGAAAATTCTTTGGCAGCCTGACTTCTCCCGACACGTCCACTGTACTTGCGGCAGGCATGTTCGGCAATGGTCTTTTCCCTGCCTGAAGGAATGCCCGGGTACTGCCCG
>JAGXLC010000424.1 GCA_018334875.1 Bacteroidales bacterium
TTATGGGTAATCAAATTTTAGATACTGCTTTAGAGTATCTACAGGAAGACATCGCTGTGATTCCGATAAAAAAAGACAGTAAAGCTCCGAATTTGCCAAGTGGATCTGAATTTTTCAAACGCCGTGCAACCGAAGAGGAAGCAAAAAAGATATTTCAGAATGCCAATAAAATTGCTATAAAAGGAGGAAATATAAGTGAGGGTATTGAATGTATAGATTTTGATGACCATGATGGAACGCACGGCATTAATGATGTAATAAGAAAAATTGGTCGTAATGAATATATAGAACATTTAATTCAGGAAGGCAAACTATTTGTAGAACGAACTCCATCCGGTGGGTGGCATTTTATATACAGATACGAAGCGCAAGAATATGAATCGGCGACAAAACTGGCTTATTGGACTGATGGAGAAGCAATGATTGAAACAAGGGGGGAAGGTTCTTATTTCATTGTATATCCTTCTCCAGGTTACGAACACCGGCGCGGAAACATCGTCGAACTTGTAACGATGGACAAAGAGGAAAGGGATATACTGATAGAAATTGCGAAAAGTTTCAATCAGTATGAGAAAAAGCAAGAAGCCGGGAAAGTTGAAGATCTGGCAACGGAAGATACGGACCCGGTGAGTATCTTCAATCTGAACAAAATAGCATACGCAAAGAAATTACTGGAAGATCAGGGATGGGAAAAAGTAGACGAGAAAGAAGGCATAGAGAAATGGAAAAGACCTGGCAAAAACGATGGGGTTTCGGCTACCTGGGGATGGAGAATGAACGCTTTATATGTATTCTCGTCAAATGCGAAGCCATTTGAGCAAAATTGTTATTATACACCGTTTCAGATACTCGTAAAACTGAGATTTAAAGGCAAATATCAAGAGGCTCTGAAATGGCTTATTCAAAACGACAACAGTGAAAAAGAAAAAGATGATGAAGGTAATATTCCTTACATCCGAGTTGGCACGACATACTTTAAAAAAATTAAGAAAAAAGACCGATACGGCATATTAAGACGGGAATTAAAGCCCTGGGATAAAAAAGAAATCATCCAGGATCATGGCAAAGAATACCTCAACTATATACCCCGTTATGATGATTTTACGATTGAGCCGAATAATTTTAATTATCAGCCTGTTATTAACAACTGTTATAATCTTTTTCGTGAATTTAAGTTCAGCCCGGAGGAAGGCTCATGGTATTGGACTGATGTACTTTTGCGACATATTTTCAAAGAGCAATACGAGCTTGGAATAAAGTATTTACAGGCCCTGTATCTTTATCCAAAACGAATACTTCCCATTCTTGCCCTCGTAAGCAAGATAAGAGGAACCGGAAAAACTACTTTCATTAACTGGCTTTCCATGATTTTCGGCGACAATATGATCGTAATAGGAAGCGAAGATATAAAGAGCCAGTTCAATGCCTCGTATGCAGGAAAAAATATCGTTTGCGTAGAAGAGACAACGATTGACAGAAAAGCAATGACAGAAAAATTAAAGGCTCTAAGTACCGGGAAACAAATAAATGTGAATCAAAAGTTTGTCAATAATTATAAAATACCCCTCTATTCAAAAATTATAATAACAAGCAATGATGAATCCCGGTTCGCACAAATAGAAGATGAGGAAATAAGGTATTTTGTACGAAAATTAGATATACCGGAAATTAATCACGCCAATATAGAAGATGATCTCGTCAAAGAAATACCGGCTTTTCTGCATTATCTTACAACGCTTCCCGATCTGAATTTCACAAAATCCCGGATGCTTTTTACCCCCGAAGAATTGGACAATGAATTTTTAAGAAGGGTCAAAAAAGAAAGTAAACCTTCTTTATATAAAGACATAAGAGAATACCTTACAGAGCGGTTCCATGAGAACGGGAAAAAAGAGTTTTACGCCACACCAAAAAATATCAAAGAAGAGTGGTTCTATAACAATAGCCGGGTTGAGATTCACTATATAAGGAAAGTATTGAAAGAAGATTTTAAACTGAAACCCTGCGAAAAAATGCGCTATGATCCGTTTGGGGATAAGCCAAGCACGACAGGGACTCCTTTCGTATTTAAAAGAGAATGGTTTATAGAAGAAGAAGGAGAAGAAACGCAGGAACAATGGGAAGAAGATAATGTACCGTTTTAAATTTTAACGTTCTGGCCGGTATGCACCGTGCCGGATCAGGACGTAAGATAGTTCACGGTGCTAATTCAACAGGCATGGTGTATGACCGGCCTGTTATAAAACGTTTTTGAGCGATGGAAATAGAAGTAAATATAAAACTCGAACTTGACTGTGACGATGGTAATCAGGACGATGTTAAAAAGGCAGTCGAAGAATGGATAATGCTTAATTTGCCTACAGTCTGGGAAGATGAAGATGCAATAATAGATAAGATTAAATGTGGGTAGGCAAATGTTTTATAACCTTAAAATATATTTCTATGAAAACACAAGCAACAGGAATAGCAGTAGACGGGGAAACAAGGGGCAATCCCGGACCGTCAAAGTATAGAGGCGTAGATTTGGCAACATATTCAACTATATTTATTGTTGATATTGGTATTGCAACAAACAACATTGCTGAATTTTGCGCACTTGGCCATGCTATATTTTATTGTATCAAACATGGTATTTCGACAACCATTTATAGTGACAGCCAAACAGCAATAAGTTGGATCAGGAAGAAAAAAGCAAATTCTAAATTGCCTGCCAGTCCAAAAACAGAAAGGGCGAGGGATTTTGTCGAAAGAATTGAAAATGCTCTGAAAGATGTAAGTATCGAATTTGACGGGGTTGACATCACGGTAAATAATGATATTGTTGTATCAAAATGGTACACATCAGAATGGGGAGAAATACCTGCTGACTTTGGCAATAAATAAGGCTCCGATATAATGGATTTTTATGTTTAAACTAAAATAGATATCATGAATAACCCAACAATCAACATATACAACGAAGATTGCCTGCCTGCAATGAAAGAGATGCGGGATAATGAGTTTGATTTAAGTATAATAGATCCTCCGTATGGAATAAAGCAAGATAAAGGATTTAGTGGTAAAAATGGATTCAGAGGGAAAGGAAAACCGATTAAAAGGCGTCAATATAATGGCAATTGGGATAATAAGACTCCAAACAAATTATATTTTGATGAATTATTCAGAATATCAAAAAATCAAATAATATTTGGAGGAAATTTTTATACAGATAAAATTCCACAAGCAAATCATTGGATTTTTTGGGATAAATTAAATACCATGCCTACTTTTGGCGATGGAGAACTTATATACACATCTATAAAACGTAATTCAGTAAAAAAAATTCAGTTAGAATATAATGGATTATTCAGCAAAGAAAAACAACGCATCCATCCCACCCAAAAACCCGTAGCCCTCTAAACCATATAGATAAACGTAAGCAAACCGGCGTTTATCCATCCGTAAAATGGTTTCGAGGGGCCTTGAGGCTGTGTTGCTGTGTTCACGTGTGTTTTCCTTTCAAT
>JAGXLC010000425.1 GCA_018334875.1 Bacteroidales bacterium
GGGTGACTTAGAGCAGGCAGAAATAAAACACCCTACCATCAGGGGATCAATAGAGATAAAATTTCAGAATCGCGGGGATATTTTCTCTATGGATGTAAAACTTCCCGCCAATACCCAATCGGATATCGGTTTGCCCAAAAAGTACAGAGAATACAGTCTTTTTAAAGACGGAGAAAACGTTAAAGTTAAGGAACAGGAGGATCACGTGTTAATTGAAGATGTCAGCCCGGGAGAGCATTCATTTGAAATTAGGAAAGGGGAATGATTATGAAAATGAAATCAATGGATTTTCCACTTGTAGCTGAAACCAGAAATAGTCGGTACATCAACAGAAGAAAATTTATTAAAGATTTTGCCACGGCAACTGCTGCAATAACCTTATCCCCTATGCTTTTTGGTTGCAATAGGAGCCATGGAAGACCTAATATAGTTTATTTGATTGCAGATCAATGGAGGGCATCAGCGCTAGGTTATGCAGGAGACCCTAATGTGAGGACACCAAATCTCGACCAACTGGCAAAAGAAAGCTTGAATTTCCGAAATGCTGTATCGGTTTGTCCTGTTAGCACACCCCACCGTGCAGCGCTGATGACCGGTAAATACCCTACATCTACCGGAATGTTTCTTAACGATGCATATCTTCCGGAGAGAGAATTGTGCATAGCAGAAGTATTGAGTGCCCGGGGTTATAAAACTGGTTATATAGGTAAATGGCATCTCGACGGACATGGGCGAAAAGATTATATCCCCCCGGAACGTCGTCAGGGTTTTGATTACTGGAAGGCTGCTGAATGCGAGCATGACTACAATAATTCTCATTATTATGCAGACACTTCTGAGGAAATGAAGTTTTGGGAGGGATACGATGTATTTGCACAAACAAACGATGCAAAACAATTTTTGCGCAATCACAAAAAAGACGAAGAGCCATTCGCTTTATTTGTATCTTATGGTCCTCCTCATTTTCCGCATCATACAGCACCCCAAAAGTATCAGAAAAATTATCCACCAAAAGCCATTCAATTACCGGAGAATGTTCCTGAGGAATTGCAACCTACAGCAAAAAAGGAAGCACAAGGATATTATGCACATTGTGAAGCAATTGATAAGAGTCTTGGCGATTTGTTGACCACATTGGATGAATCAGGGTTGAGAGACAATACAATTTTGGTTTTTACATCTGATCATGGAGAAATGCTTGGTTCTCAAGGTGTAAGTCCGCATGAGAAACAGGTACCATGGAGCGAGTCGGCCAATGTACCGTTTTTGTTAAGATTCCCTGCCGTCCATGGTAGTGAGGGCCGCACTGTGAACATGCCAATCAATACCCCGGATATTTTCCCCACATTACTTGGTCTTGCCGGAATAGAAATTCCCAATTCCTGTGAGGGGGATGATTTTTCGAAAATCATAAAGGATGGTAAAGATAAAAAAGATCATGCTGCATTATATATGGGAGTTGCACCTTTTAACAGGCATGAAGAGTTAAGAAAAGAATATCGTGCCATCAAGACGAACCAATATACTTATGTGCGTAGTCTTGATGGCCCCTGGCTCTTGTATGACGATTCAAAAGATCCTTATCAAATGAATAACCTGGTTGGTAAATCTGAATATACAAAACTACAAAAAGAACTTGATGAACGGCTACAGGCATTATTAAAAAAAATCGGGGATGATTTTCGACCTGGATCAAGCTATATAGCCGAATGGGGATTTGACGTTGATCCGGAAAGGGGTCATATTCCCTATAAAGATCATAATCAAACACCACAACCACCCAAGCGATAGAATCAAAGGAAATGTTAATAATCTAATCAAAAAGGCCAATAATGAAAAAGTCAAAAGCCGAAATATGTTCTGATGACGAAAGAAATACGCATTGTAAAGTAGGCTCTGGTAAAATAAAAACGAGCAATACAGCAAATATTTTGTTTGACAAGAAGTTAAACCTGAATAAACACTTTGCATATGCGTTTTTTCTGTTGTTTTGTTTTGCATTTTCATTGATATCGAGTACAGGTAAGGGAAATGAAAACACCAGGCCCACCGGGCTTACCATTAATTTTTTGTTGTACCCCGATCGTGTATTTCGGGATGGATATCCTGCAAATGCTGAATTAAGTCAAGCTGTAAATTACAGGGAGAATTTTAAGTTTACGGAAATTAAACAGAAGCAACCGCTCTTCGGATGGAAGCTACAGTCCGAAAAAAGGAATACCCTTCAAACAGCTTATCGGATTATTGTTGCATCAAGTTATGAGAAAATAAAAAATGATGTTGGGGATAAGTGGGACTCTGGTAAAATTGAAAGCGAACAGTCCATTAACATACGCTATTCCGGAAAGCCTTTGAATCCGGATTCTGTTTACTTCTGGAAAGTAAAAACATGGGACAATCACGGTGTAGAATCATCTTTTTCGGCAATCAGGCAGTTTAAAACAGCATCAACGTTAACAGATTATTACGGTTATGACTATTATGGTACGACCCGATATCCTTTGGAGAAACAGGATGTTCCTCCTGAACTTATAGAATCACTATCGGATACACACACTTTTGTTGACTTTGGGAAAGCAAGGTTCAGCCAGTTGCGTGTTAAATTATTTGGTGAAAATGAATCTGATACAGTGACTTTACATTTGGGGGAGGCAATTAAAGATGGCAGAATTAACACCAATCCAGGGGGTAATATTCGTTATGAGGCCTTAAAAGTACCCTTGAAGCCTGGGTGGAACACTTACGACATTATTATTCCTCCTCATAAGTATTCAAGGCAGGACAGAATTATCCGAATGCCCGAATATATAGGGGAAGTAATGCCGTTTCGTTATCTGGAAATTGCAGATTATCCGGGTGAATTACTGGAAAAGAATATGATTCACCAGGTTTCAGTTCACTACCCGTTCAAAGATGACGCATCGTATTTCAAGTCATCAGATAAGGTATTAAACGATGTTTGGGATCTTTGCAAGCATACGATAAAAGCTACAAGCTTCTTAGGTATTTATGTTGATGGGAACAGAGAAAGATTTCCCCGTGAAGCTGATTCTTATATCACCCAGCTCAGCCACTACGGTGTGGAAAGAGGATTCTCTCTTGCTCGTTATACCCATGAATTTCAAATTAAATATTCAAGTCAGTGGACTGAATGGCTCTTGCATGTTGTTTTAGCCGCCTGGGCCGACTATATGGAAACCGGTGATCCATCATCATTAGAACATTTTTATCCTGATTTAAAAGCAAAATCCCTTACTTCACTTGCTCGGGAAGATGGATTAATCAGCACAAAAACAGGACTGGTAACACCTGAAATTATTAATTCTGTTCATTGGCATGAAAATGAATGGAGAGGGCGAGAACCTGATCAGGCGAGGTTTAGAGATATTGTTGATTGGCCGCAACCAGGTGGTTTTGGAGGTGTAAAGGGAGAAACAGACGGATTTGAATTCAGGCCCATTAATACTGTAGTAAATGCTTTTCATTATCGCGCGCTTGTACTT
>JAGXLC010000426.1 GCA_018334875.1 Bacteroidales bacterium
TTTTGCCAGCTACAGCAGGAGGATAAGAAGGCCCCGGGGTTGGTTCATCGACCCGTTTAAGAGCTATATGGACCGGTATAATGTAAGACAAGGCAATCCTGCCCTGGAGCCGGAATATACCGATTCTTATGAAATGGGTTATAAAACGAACTGGGGTAAGTCTTTTGTCACAGTGGAAGGTTACTACAGACAAACCAACAATGAGATTTCCAGGATACAACAGTCTGGCGAAGACAATATCATGATTCATACGTTCGATAACATCAGCCGCGAGAATTCCCTGGGTGTGGAGCTTTCGGTCAATACCAGCCTGTATAAGTGGTGGAATATTAATGTCAGTGGGAACTTTTACAAATATTCCATTGATGGCGAAGAAGTTGCAGGGGAAAATATATCCCGCAGAAGCAACAACTGGAGTGCCCATTTGAACAATACTTTCAGGCTTCCATCCGGTACAAGAATACAGCTTATGGCCCGGTACAGCAGTCCTTCGGTTACAGCCCAGGGTCAAAGAGAAGGTTTCCTCATGACCAATGCGGCAATCAGACATTCGTTCCTCGAGGACAAACTAACCCTGAATCTAAGCGGAAGAGATTTGCTTCAAAGCATGAACCGGGAGATGACTTCCGCAGGTCCCGGTTTTGAAACTTACCGGTTTATGGAACGGGAAGCTCCTATAATTAATTTCAGTATAAGCTATACAATAAATAATTATGAAAGAGACCGGGGAAGGAATGAAGGAGCTCCGGACGAGGAATTTGAAGGAGGGGAACAGCAGATGTTTTAAAATCAGAGATAAATCAGAGATATTATTGAGTATGGGGGATTGTATAAATCGAGCATGGCGCTGGGTTTTCCCCGTTAGGGGTAGTTTTGGGTTTTTTCAGGGCAAACCGGTAAGTGCGGATGTTTGCCCTGTTTTTTTGATAATCATTGAATATAATCAACCCCCGGTTTGACCGGGGGTTAAAATTTATTGTTTCTTGATCCTGTTCAAAAGCTTTTGGCTTTCGCTTTCATAACCGGATTTTCCGAGCAGCGCAAACATGTTTTTCTTATACGCTTCAACGCCTGGCTGATCAAATGGATTTACCTCCAGGATGTTTCCGCTTATCGCACAGGCTTTTTCAAAAAAGTAGATGATCTGGCCCAGGAAATTTTCCTTGATTTCAGGAATGGTAATCCTTATGTTGGGTACATCACCGTCTGTATGGGCCAGGCGTGTACCGGACTCGGCCATGGTATTCACTTCATGTAGCCGTTTGCCGGCCAGATAGTTGAGATTGTCGGTATCGTCCTCCGATTTGGGAACAGTGAGTTGATGTTTAGGATTTTGAATGGACAGGATGGTTTCAAAAAGAATTCTCCTTCCTTCCTGGATATATTGTCCAATGGAATGCAGGTCTGTTGTGAACTGTGCAATGGCCGGGAAAATTCCCTTGTGGTCTTTCCCTTCACTTTCTCCGTATAGCTGTTTCCACCATTCCATAAAATAAAAAAGCTTTAAATTATATATGCCGAGCAATTCTATGGCTTTTCCGTTTTGGTAGAGTTCATTCCTAACGGCTGCGTAAAGAGAAGAAGGGTTTTCGTTAAAAGATACACTGGAAAGGGTGCGTTTTCTCATTTCCTCGGCTCCTTCTATCAATCCCCTGATATCGTAGCCGGCTATGGCTATGGGTACCAGGCCAACAGGAGTGAGCACGGAATATCTTCCTCCTATGTTGTCCGGAATTACAAAAGTTTGATAACCCTCTTCATTGGCCAGTTTTCGTAAAGCACCCTTTTGGGCATCTGTAATGGCGATGATTCGTCTGCTGGTCTCGTCCTTACCTACTTTATTTTCCAGGTGATTTTTGAGTATTCTGAATGCTATTCCAGGTTCAGTGGTGGTACCCGATTTGGATATTACAACAATACCATAGTTCCGTTCTTCCAGGTGCTCTCTCAGTTCATAATGATAATCCTCGTCAATATTATAGCCTGCGAAGATGATCTCCGGCTTGTTTTCTCCGGAATGGAAAAAGGGGGAGAGGGCATCAATAACTGCTTTGGCTCCGAGATAAGAACCCCCTATTCCTGTAACTACTACGGTATCAAGATTATTAGAAAGCGACCTGGCTGCCTGGTTAATTTCCTGAATTGTGCTTTCTTCTACCTTGGAAGGGAGGTTCAACCAGCCAAGAAAACTTGAAGGGTCATCGCTGTTTTCTTCAAGATGGTGTATAATATCTCTCGTTTGCTTATCGTACTTTTCAAGCTTTTTGGAATCTATAAACTCCAGCGCATGATCTAAATGTATACTTAATTGATTCATAGCAGCTTATTTTTCTTGGTTGTTATCCTGGATTTTCTTTTTGGGACGCATCTGCGGGAAAAATAATACATCCTGTATAGAGGGGGCGTTGGTCATGATCATGGTAAGCCGGTCGATGCCGATGCCCAGTCCTGATGTCGGAGGCATACCAAATTCTATGGCATTCAGGAAATCTTCGTCCATCATCATGGCTTCCTCATCGCCACGCTGGCCGAGCTTTAGTTGCTCTTCGAAGCGCTGACGCTGATCAATGGGATCATTCAGCTCAGAATAGGCGTTGGCTATCTCTTTACCATTCACAATGGCTTCGAATCGCTCCACAAGGCCTTCTCTGGAACGGTGTTTCTTGGCCAGGGGTGACATTTCTATGGGGTAATCCGTGATAAAAGTAGGCTGTATCAGTTGGGACTCACATTTTTCCCCGAATATTTCATCGATCAGCTTTCCTTTTCCCATGCTCTTGTCCACCTCAACCCCAAGCTCGTTGGCCGTTTGAAACAGCTCTTCTTCATTCATTTCTGAGATGTCAATTCCCGTATATTTCTCAATGGCTTCAAACATAGTATATCGGGCCCAGGGACGTTTGAATTCCACTATGTTGTCACCCACCTGGATTCGGGTGGTACCGTGAAGATCGAAAGTAATTTTTTCAATCATCTCTTCCACGGTTTCCATCATCCAGTTGTAGTCTTTATACGCCACATAGAGCTCCATTTGTGTAAATTCGGGATTGTGGTACCGATCCATTCCTTCGTTGCGGAAGTCTTTGGCGAATTCATATACCCCATCAAATCCTCCGACAATAAGCCTTTTGAGATAAAGTTCGTTGGCAATACGAAGATAAAGAACCTGATCAAGTTTGTTGTGATAGGTTTTAAAAGGACGGGCGGCTGCGCCTCCATAAACCGGTTGTAAAATGGGGGTCTCCACTTCAAGGTATCCCTGCTCATTCAGGTATGACCTCATGGAGTTGATCAGTTGAGTTTTTTTGACAAAATTGTCTTTGGTACGCTGGTTGACGATCAGATCCAGGTATCGTTGGCGGTACCTTTGCTCGGGATCAGTGAAAGCGTCATAAACCTGGCCGTCTTTCTCCTTTACAATGGGCAAGGGTTTCAGGGATTTGCTCAGTACCTTGAATTCCGATACGTTAATGGTGGTTTCCCCGACCTTTGT
>JAGXLC010000427.1 GCA_018334875.1 Bacteroidales bacterium
ATTCGATTTGCAAACTCAGAAATATTCCTGTAAGGATCAACCCAGTCCATCTTTTATACCGGTATGTGTGAATGATGGAAGCTACGATTGGGGCCATGTATCCGATGGCCAGGGCTTTGGTGTTGTGTCCGGCGGCGATGATGATGAAAAAATAGGAGGAAAATGCAAAAGCAATGGCCCCTACAATGCTTAACCATGGATTAACCCTGAATAGCAGAAGGGCAATGTAAAAACCAATCAGGTAAAGGAACAGGAAGTTGGCGGGTTTTGCCGGAAATGTGAGCAATTTTTCCAGCGAAGTGGTATGGTTGTTTTTGAATTTGGTGCCGGCAAAATAGGCAGGCATACCCCCGAACAGACGGTTGGTCCAAAGCGCTTCTTCTCCCGTGTCAGCCCTGTAATCCCGCACCTCCTTCGACATTCCTTTGAAATGAGTGATGTCGGATTGCTGAATGTCTTTACCCTCCAGCAACGGGGAAAAATAACTGTAGGATAGTCCAATGAAAATTACGATGGCCACAATGTGGGGGACCAGTTTCCTGAAACGAATGAGCTTGTCCATATGGTTACGGGTTTTTATACAGGCATCTAAGGTATGAAAATTAACAGAATATTTCGAACAAGTTTTCACCACAATGTGCCTGATACATGCCTATAATTTCCTAATTTTGTCGGCGAAACGGATTGAAAACCTTTATTTTCCGAAAGTATGAGAATACTGATGGTGCTGAACGAGGAGTTCCCGCCCGATCACAGGGTGGAGAAAGAAGCCGATTCACTGATCGGGGCGGGTCATCAAATCGTGCTGCTGTGTTATACAACCCGTCGGGATCTTCCTTTGCAAGAGGATTATAAGGGTTTGCAGGTGAAACGTTTCAGAATGAATTATACCCTCCGGAACAAGCTGAATGCCCTGTTCCTAGTTGTTCCGTTTTACCGGTGGATATGGAAGAAGCACATAGAGCAGATCATACGAAAGGATGACATCGATGCCATTCATATACACGACCTGCCCCTTTCCGATGTCGGGCTTCAGATGAAAAAGAAATACGGCATCCCTCTTATTTGTGACCAACATGAGTATTACAGCAACTGGATCGTGCAAAATGCACACCTGAATACCTTTACCGGGAAGGTCGTGAAATGGCTGAGCCCTTGGAAACGTTACGAGAGAAAATATTTAAATCAGGCCGATCTGGTCATTACCATTGAAGAACCTCTGCGCGAGGCATATATACAACAGGTGGGCGTAGATCCGGAAAAGCTGATCAAAATACCCAATACGCCTCCCCAATCCTTTGCAGAGATCCCATCAAATCCTAAGATTCTTGAACGTTACAAGGATCATTTTGTTCTTTTTTACCTGGGCAATATAGATGTGTTGAGAGGAGTGGATGTGGCCATTGAAGCCTTGCCCGAGATGATTCAATACATCCCGAATATTAAACTGGTATTAGCCGGAAGAACCTGGAAGGGAAGCGATCCCATGGGCCGGGCCCAAAAGCTCGGAGTATCGTCTTACTTGGACTTTGCAGGCTGGCTGAGCGTCGATCAAATTCCTTCTTATATCCGGGCCAGCGACATTTGCTTTCACATTCCCCCCGTGCTTAGGGAAGAGAATGACCGAACCGTTGCCACTAAGATCTATCAATATTTGATTATCGGCAAGCCCATTCTGGTGGCCCAGCAAAAGATGGAAAAGGAGCTGGTGGAACAATTTGAAGTAGGAATGGCAATACGGGAAAATGATGTGCAGGATTTCGCCCAAAAAGTGATTCAAATCTATCAGGATCAATCTATGCGCGAACAATTTGAGAACAATTGCAGGCAAGTATCCCATCGGTTTGTATGGGAAAACACCGTTGTTCCATTGATTGATGCCTATCATAGGATAGAGGAGAACCGGTTGGTTAAAAATCTTTCTGAATAAAAAAAGCGAGGATGCATATGGATCTCAAAAAAATGCTTGTAAAAATCCATGATACGGGTTTGAATCAATTTTTTTATCCTTTGATGTCAGTGTTGCCGGAAAAAACCAGGGACGCAGGAGAGGATTTCTTTATCTTGGCCCAGGGGAGAACAGGCAGCAGACTGCTCGCGGAGCTCCTGAACTCCCATGATGATATTTATTGTGATAAGGAGATATTCAATAAAACATTTTACCTTGGTTCGGGCGACCTATTTTTTCCGATGGAAATGCTTCTGGGCAAAGCCAGGTTTTTTTGTAAAAAAAGATATGGATTTAAGGACAAAATATATCAAATCGAATCACAAAAAAAATTGGACGGTACGGCTAAATTGCTGAAAGATCTAAAATACCATCGGTTTAAAATCATCTATCTCAGAAGAGAAAATCTTTTTAAACACGTCTTATCTAACAAAATAGCTAATATGCGTGGCAGTTATCATGCTTATAAAAATATGGAGGAGAAAGAATGGCAGAAATTAGTGCTGGATCCAAATGAAGTAATTGAAAAGATGGAAATAAGATGGAATTATCAAAAAAGAGAGCAGGAGATACTAAAACAATTTGATCATTTGACTTTCACCTACGAAAAAGACCTGAAGGATCGGGAAGCTCAACAAAAAACTGCCAGCAGGATTTTCCGGTATTTAGGGGTCAAGGATGTTCCGGTGGCAACCAGGATGAAAAAGGTTAACACCAGAAAGAATGAGGATTTGATTGCTAATTACGATGAGGTGTATGAAGCCATAAAAAAAACGCCTTATTCGATTTATCTGGATCAATAGGAAAAAGGTTTGCATCCAGGGTTTTTTAATGAATCATAAGATCTTAACCTATCTATGAGCAGATTTCCCCATTTCATCATAATAGGAGCTATGAAGGCCGGGACCACCAGTCTGTACCACTATCTGAGGCGGCATCCCGAGGTGGCCATGTCGGGGGTGAAAGAGACCAATTTTTTTCTGGAGCGGAATTTCTCAAAAGGACTGGAATGGTACCGTCGGCAGTTTCCCGGCGATGAAAGGATCAAGGGGGAGGCCTCCACCAACTATACCAAATACCCGGCTCAAAAGGGGGTTCCGGAAAGGATATACCAAACCCTGCCCAAGGTGAAGCTGATCTATGTGTTGCGTGATCCCATCAGCCGGGTGGTCTCGCATGTGCAGCACAACCTGCTGAAGGGATCAGAGGAAGCCGGTAGCTGGCGAGAAAAGCTGAAGGATAGCGACTCTCATTATATTCAATGCAGCCTGTATTACATGCAGCTGGAACAATACCTGCGTTTTTTCCCGCCCGAGCAGATCCTGATCGTCACCACCGAGGAGCTGAACAATCAAAGAAAAGCCACCCTTCAGAAGATATTCCGTTTTATCGGGGTGGAGGATACCGGCTTTTATTCTCCCCGCTACGACCAAAGCAAACATACATCCTCCGGTCGCAGAAAGATCCGGCCTCCTTTTGTCCGGAAAAGATTGCGCCATACCCCCTATTACAATTTTGTGGCCAGCCGCCTGCGTTTTCTGATCC
>JAGXLC010000428.1 GCA_018334875.1 Bacteroidales bacterium
ACAACGGTCTGACTGTGGAAAATGCCATCGGGTTTGCTCCATGGCTGGCTCCGGGAAAAGAAGGGAAAAAAGCAGGCTTTTCCCAGATGGAAAAAGATATGGAAATGATGGGACAAATTGGCTGCAAGCGCATCGCAGCGCCTCCGGCCAGTCAATCGGAGAACCTGGCAAAAATGGAAGTCGATGAGCTGGATTTTTTTGAGGCAGGAGAACGCTACAGGGAACTGATTGAACTGGGTCATCAAACCGGGGTAGCACCTCATCTGGAATTCTGGGGAGTCTCCAATGTCCTCTATCATCTTGGCCAGGCTTTAATGATAGCTGCCATAGCCAATCATCCCGATGTGCACATTCTCCCTGATGTGTATCATTTATTCCGCGGAGGCTCAGGCTATGAAGGCCTAAAGATGCTGGGCGGAAATTTCATTGAATTTTTCCACATGAACGATTTTGTGGACGATATACCCCGGGAAGAACAGGAAGACAGCGACCGGGTATATCCGGGTGACGGAGCCGCACCAATGAACGATATCCTCGGCGCATTAAATAACATGGGCGGCACCAAGATACTGTCAGTAGAACTCTTTAACCCGGAGTACTATAAGCAGGACGCCGGCAAAGTAGCCAAAACGGCACTGAAAAAAATGAAAAACCTTGTTGCTGAAGCAACATAGTAAGGACTGTTTTATGATTAAACTATCTTATATCGCGAAACAATTTATGCCCATTACCCGGAAGAAACAACATTCCGGGTAAGGATATGAAAATTTTAAGAACCCGGCCGGGGGATAAAGATTCGTTCTCCTCCGGCCCCTATTTTTTGAAAGGAAAGTGTACAAATAAATTTCAAATCATCATGACAAAAGACAAATTTTCACCATCACTTCACTGGCCCGCTATTCTTTGCGGCCTTTTTCTGTTTCTGACCACATCATTCTCAAAAGCCCAAAAGGATAAGCCCAATGTATTGCTGATCAGCATCGACGATCTGAATGACTGGGTGAATCATCTGGATGGTCACCCAAAAGTACAGACACCCAACATGGACCGCTTGGCTGGTCAGGGCGTGGCTTTTACCAATGCCCATTGCCAGGCTCCGATCAGTAATCCGTCCAGAACCAGCTTTCTCACAGGATTGCGACCATCAACCACGGGAGTTTATGGCCTCGGCCCGTGGTTCAGGTCGCTGGATGAATATGAAGACCTGATTACCCTGCCCCAGTATTTCGAGCAAAACGGTTATCAAACCTTAACTACGGGGAAAGTTTATCACGATGCCTATCCACCCGAGGAGGGCCGCAAGGATGGAACCGAATTTACCAAATGGGGCTTTCATGGCGGCTTTTATCCACGCCCTGAGGAACCCTTTGTAAAAGAAACCGGGCACCCGTTGGTAGATTGGGGTGTCTACCCTGAAAAAGATTCGCAGCAAGACGACTGGAAAGTCGCCGACTGGGCCATCAAACAACTTAAAAATCCGCCGGATGACCAACCTTTTTTCCTTTCGGTAGGCTTTCGCCATCCCCATGTTCCTTTATACGCAACCCAGAAATGGTTTGACCTTTATCCTGAAGGAGAGGAGCTTCTGCCTGAGATCAAGGGTAACGACCGGGAGGATATTCCCCGGTTTGCCTGGTACCTGCACTGGAATTTACCGGAACCGAGACTGGCATGGCTGAAAATGCACAATGAATGGAAACCCAAGGTCCGTGCCTACCTGGCAAGCGTAAGCTTTGCCGACATGCTGGTGGGTCGGTTGCTTAATACCCTGGAAAAAGAGGGACTAAAAGAAAATACCATTGTGGTGCTTCTTTCAGACCATGGCTATCATTTGGGAAGCAAAGATATTAGCGGAAAAAACACGCTATGGCATGAATCTACACGCGTTCCTTTTATTTTCGCCGGCCCCGGCATCCCGGAAAAAGGAAAACAAAGCGATCAGCCGGTGGAACTGCTCGACTTGTATCCGACCCTGACAGATCTGGCTGGTCTGCCGCAAAAACAAGGATTGGACGGTCATTCTCTGAAGCCATTGTTGGAAGATACCCGACATGAACGCTCCCGGCCTGCCATATGCACACACGGTCCCGGGAACCATGTTATCATAACCGAACAATGGCGTTTTATACAATATGCTGATGGTTCGCGGGAACTCTATAACCGGGAGAATGACCCTTATGAATGGGACAACCTGGCCGTGAAAGAAGGATACGCTCCGATAATGGAGAATCTGGCCGAACACATACCCGAAAGCGCCGAGCCTGCACCGGGCAATAAAGTACGGCTGATTGAGATGATTGATGGACAGCCTTACTGGCAGGGAGATAAGATCCCTGAAGATGCGGAGGTGCCGATGGAATATGAATAAATTAGTAATGAGTTGAGAGTAGTGAGTTTGGGAGATACCGGTTCATTAGTAGAGACGCAAGGCCCGCGTCTAGAAGCCTTTTGTACGACAGCACGAAGGAACGATGGCACGAAAGCACGACGGAATAAAAGAGCGATGGATTTAGAAGACGGGAATTGTGCAGAAACAGACCGTGGTATGTCTCAATGGTGGACAGGAAATAGACCGATGTGATAATATACCGACAAGACGGAAAAAAGAGATGACGGGAAGACTGGAAAAATATCCAACACTGCCCGGTCTAAAATTCAAACATAATGCCCCCAGCATCTCTGCAGTCCCAAGCTCCGTTAGGAGCGGCATAGTGGTAGCCCGGGGTGTAAACCCCGGGTTATAGGGTCCCAGATCCCATAGCGCTCCATCTGATGGCTCTGAACGAGACATAATCCTTTCATGGAGCGCAACATAAAGGTCTTGCCAGAGGTGATTTTCAAGATAAAAGAAGCAAAGAGGAAACAAGGCAGTTGGTAGTGATAGAGCCGCAAGCACCTCAGTAGAGAAGCAAGGCTTGCCTCTCGAAAATTAATCTGCCAAACTGGAATCTTGTGCAAATGGCCCTTCAAGGGAAGTGAAGGGTGAGGAAGGGGAATGGTCATTCAGTTGTATTCATTGAAAAATCAAAATATTCACCGGATCCGAGGCTGTTGGCGACACTGGACTAGACTGGAGACCCGAGAGGCAGGGCCTATCTTCCCTGAGCCCTGAGCCCTGGGCTCTGTGCTCTTTGCTGTCTTTACGTCTCGGATCAATCTGGCAAGAAAATAGGTGTTTGACATTGAATTAAACCCTGGAGAATCATTCCCGGGCCTTTCCGGTTCTCCGGAAACTTTCAGGAACCATTCCTGGAACTTTCCGGTGTGAACTCCGGCTAAATTTTGAGTAAATTTGTACATTTAAATGCAAGATGGGCTAACGATGTATCACTAATTTTACCTTTTTTTCTCATTCACCCTCTTTATACTCCAGGCATCTTCACTTTCAGTAACCCTATAAGCCGGTAAAATCAAATCATCCATTTTATTAATATCAGAGTTCCCGGCACTGGTTTTGTCTCCCAGCCTTGGATTTATTATTGAAAC
>JAGXLC010000429.1 GCA_018334875.1 Bacteroidales bacterium
AGCATTTTTGTTTGGAAGACCGCTTCGAATCCGGTCACCTCATAGTGCAGTAAGAAAGGGTATTGGCATGGTACCTGAAGACAGAAAACAACAGGGTGTGATCCTTTCATTATCTATTCAACAAAATGTTAGTTTGCCTAATTTTCATAAAATAACCAATAAATTGGGCTTTATTAAGGCAAACAAAGCACGTGATGAAGCAAAGGAATTGATCAGGAAATTATCTATCAAAACCCAATCCGAAAAAGCAGAAGTTGCTACGTTAAGTGGTGGCAATCAGCAGAAAGTATCACTAGCGAAATGGATTAGCCGCAACAGCAAAGTGATGATCATTGACGAACCAACAAGGGGAGTGGATGTAGGCGCCAAGGTGGAGATTTATAAATTGATCAATGAACTTTCCCGCCAGGGAATGGCTATCATTGTGGTTTCCTCCGAAACTGAGGAACTGATAGGTATCTGTGACCGGATATTGGTGATGCGTAAGGGACAAATTCAGGGAGAACTGGAAAAAAAAGATTTTTCTGAAGAGAACATCCTGCGTCTTTCTATTGGCAAATGAGACATAAGAATAATAAGTTTTATCCGAATACATACTTTTAAATTATAAGAGATACATGAGGAGTCAAATAAATAAATATCTACATTATCTGATAAAGTATAATACTGTAGTGATTTTCTTGCTCATGCTTTTGATATCAGCCATTGTATCAGATGCTTTTTTCACCCCCAGCAATCTGTTCAACCTGATAAGGCAGGTTACTCCGGTAGGAATTATCAGTATGGGTATGTTGTTGGTGATTCTCACAGGAGGCATAGACCTTTCTGTTGGCTCCATAGTAGCTATGATAGGTGTATTGTGTGCGTTATTTACCAACCTGATGCCTTTACCCATAGCATTAATCGCCGCATTGCTCTGTGGAATTCTTGTTGGAGGAATCTCAGGGTATTTGGTGGCTTACCATAAAATGGCCCCCTTCATAGCAACCCTTGCTATGATGTCTATTGTACGGGGGCTAGGTTTTATTTTCTCAAAAGGTGCCCCCGTAATGGTAAGTGATTCGGCCTCAGTTTTTACAGACTTTGGCAGTGGTAGCTTCCTGAGTATACCGAATCCTGCCTGGATCTTATTTTTGATCTTCGCCATTGTCGGAATTATTTTGCAATACAATGCTTTTGGCAGGATTGTGATCGCCATCGGCAGTAATGAAGAATCGGTTCGGCTATCGGGTATACGTGTCCCACTTCACAAATTCAGTGTTTATGCCATTTCTGGTGGTTTATCGGCTATAGCCGGTATCATATTAACAGCCAGAACCGGTGTAGGAGCGCCAGTGACCGGGGTAGCGATGGAGTTGGATGTAATTGCCACAGTGGTGATAGGAGGAGCCAGCTTAAAGGGCGGCAAAGGTTCTGCTGTCAATACCCTTCTGGGAGTGCTCATTTTAGGGATGATAGGCAATATCATGAACCTGATGACCATTCCGGCTTATTCTCAACAGGTCATCAAGGGATTGATCATCATTTTCGCTGTGCTGATACAAAGGTTCCAGCGGAACGAGCATTGAATTAATCGGATATTTTATATATATGTCAGAGACCATAAAATTAAATGCTAACAATCTTGAGCATCTGCCTGAAGGGGTGATGGTACCGAATTATAACCGGACAAAAATAAAGACCGGAATTGTGCATGTGGGTGTAGGTAATTTTCATCGCGCACATCAGGCTTTTTACACTGACCAGTTGTTATGTAAGGGAAAAGGAAATTGGGGAATATCGGGTATCGGATTGCTGAACGAGGATCGAAAAATGTATCATGCCTTCACCCGGCAGGATGGTTTATATACCCTGATGGTACTGGACCCTGATGAGAAATTGAGGCCAAGGGTGATCGGTTCCATTGTGGAATATTTGTTTGCACCGGAAAATCCGGATAGGGTAATTGAGAAAATGGCGGATCCGGAAGTTAGGATCATTTCACTAACCATTACAGAAGGAGGATATAACCAGGATCCGGCAACAGGTGAATTTAATATGTCTGAAAAATCGGTGCAATGGGATCTACACCATCCTGATCAGCCCCAAACCATTTTCGGATATTTGACTCAGGCATTGAAGCGTCGAAGAGAAAGAAGAATGCCGGGATTAACCATTCTCTCCTGCGATAACATCCAACACAACGGGGAGGTATGCAAAAAGATGCTTATTTCATATATGAAAGAAGCTGAACCAAATCTGGTCAACTGGGTTGAACAACATATCTCATTCCCGAACAGTATGGTGGATCGAATCACACCCGTCACCACCCCTTCGGATAAGGAGCACCTGAAGGTTCAATTTGGCATTGAGGATCTTTGGCCTGTCGTCTGCGAACCGTTTATCCAATGGGTCATTGAAGATAATTTTGCCAATGGCCGGCCGGAATGGGAATCGGTTGGCGTGCAATTTGTAGAAGAGGTGGATCCTTATGAAAAAATGAAGATCAGATTATTAAATGCAGGTCATTCCTTGTTGGGTTTAACCGGCTTGTTATATGGTTACAGAACCATCGATGAAACGGTAAGAAATCCGCTGTTGGCTTCTTTGCTCCGCGAATTTATGGATAAAGAAGCTACTCTTGTGCTGGGAAAAATTGAAGGCATCGAACTTGAAGGTTATAAGGATAATCTGGTTCAAAGATTTTCAAATACGAAGATCAAAGATCAGGTGTCACGAATATGCGCTGAAAGTTCGGCAAAAATTCCCAAATTTTTGCTCCCGACAATCCGGGAACAATTAGATAGAGGAGGTTCTATACAATTTGGTACACTAATAGTGGCAACTTGGTGTCGGAATCTGGAATTGGCCGGTACTTCTGATTACTCTATTGAAATACAAGATTCTATGCGGAACGAATTGGAGCAGAAAGCAAAAGCTTCTGTTAATGATGATCCACTATCTTTTTTAAGGATTGAAGCGATTTTTGGAAATCTGGTTCATTACAGGCGGTTTGTAGATACCTATCTTCAAATGATCAATGAACTACGGAGACATCATATTGATGAAGTTATAAGTAAATTACTCAGGAGATGATAGAGATCAATTGGTTTAGCTGACTGATCAATGGATGCATCGGAAGCAATATTCGATCCGGAAATGTTATAGGTCCCCGCACTTCTCTTTTCCAGGGTTCTCTTTGTTTGGGGTTATTTTTTCTTTCAAATACCAGGTAGGCATGTACCACTGATCTCCTTCTATTCCATCGAAGCATCGGTTTCCCCGGCATTTGCCCTATTGCTTAACAAAAGTGCGATTAAACCAAGGATGCTGACCATAACACCGGTAGCACCTCCCTTATTTTCCACGGTAAACAATTGCCCATAATCAATTGAATAAACCAGATGGAGAATGATCAAAACGATCAATATTACGGTAAGAACAAAGCTGAATCGATTCATGGACTCTC
>JAGXLC010000430.1 GCA_018334875.1 Bacteroidales bacterium
ACATCGGTACTGATCTGGTTGTACCAACCGTTTCCCAACATCACACCAAGGACATTTTCTCCTTGCTGCAAACGGTCTGTCACATCCATCACTTCATACAAAACGGTCTTGCTGTAATCGGTGAATGCAGGTGAAAGCAGATGGTCCCCAATTTGTTTGCCGTTCACATGGAGCTCGAAAAAACCCAATCCTGTGATATAGGCTTTGGCTGATACAATTTCCTTCTGAACTTCAAAAGATTTTCTTAGCAAAGGCATGGGCTCTTTGGGTGCAGTTTGATCCCTTTGGTTGCGGGCCATCTGTTTGATTTTGCCATCCCTTCTGCTCCAGTTAAATACACGTGGTGGACTGATCCATTTGGCCTGCCATTTGCTGCTATCCAGAATGGCCATCTCCCATTGGGCAGGTTTGGCGTATTTGGAGGCCACTCCATTCTGATCCCATACTTTCACTGTCCAGTAACATTTTTGTCCTGAAGTCAATGGCTCACCTTCATAAGTCACCAGGACGGATTCAGAAGAGTTCACCTTTCCGGAATCCCAGAGATCTGCTTCCCCTTCTTCCAGCAATTCCTTTGAAGAAGCTACCAATATGCGATAAGCGGTTTGATGCATGCCTTTCTGCTCTGAGGTCATTTGCCAAGTCAAGCGGGGCGAAATATCATCAATGTGATTGGGGTTCACCTGGTTTTCGCACAGCAAAGCATTAAACTGTAATTCCGAAGTTTTTTGGTCTTTCGAGGTCGAACAGCCAATGAGGAACAAAGGCAACAATATAATCAAGTACTTTTTCATGGTATGGTGTTTAATTTTAATTATCATTCATTAGTGTAACAGTTTATTAAAAAATTGAAATTCAAATTGATTTATTTACAAAAATCACAAACTTTGCTTGTATAACCATGGAACCCGCATGCTACTCATGTCCTTGTTGTGAAGGTTCCTAGATGCGGGTTTCATTGGTATATGTATATTTACCTCCCGGCTCTATTTCAACAGAAAATTCCTCTGCACCATATTTTACATCCACTTTTCCTCCTTTTTCAGAACGGATGACGGCTTTGGTCAGCTTTCCTTCTTTCCACCATATATCACATTCAAAACCACCCCGAGCTTTCAGGCCTTTAACATTTCCCTCGCTCCAGGCTTCGGGAAGTGCCGGCAACAGACGAATAACCCCGTTATGCGACTGCAGCAACATTTCAGCAATTCCTGCCGTGCCACCGAAGTTGCCATCGATCTGGAAGGGCGGATGCATGTCAAACAGATTTTGGGCTGTTGATTTGGTAAATAGTTGCTGAAGGTGCTGCAAGGCTTTTTCCCCGTTTTTGAGACGGGCAAAGAAATTGATAATCCAGGCGCGGCTCCAGCCCGTATGTCCTCCGCCGTGCTCCAGTCTTCGCTCAATGGTTTTTCTGGCAGCTTCGTAAAGTTCAGGAGTTTCTTCCGTTATCTGTGCCAGAGGGTAAAGTTCCAGCAAATGAGACATATGACGATGTCCTACTTCCACTTCTTCATAATCCTTAATCCATTCCTGGATGGTTCCATTTTCTCCGATTTGAACCGGTGGCAATTTATCCTGAATATCCTTTAATTTTCCGGCAAAATCCTGATCTTTGTCCAGTAGCTGGCTTGCTTCTATGCAATTATCCATTAGCTTATTGATAATTTGAATGTCGATGGTGGCTGCATAGGTGAGTGATGACTGTTCCTCTTTGTTGGTTCCCGGAACAAAGAAGGCATTTTCCGGTGAATGGGACGGATTGGTGACCAGGTAGCCTTCTGGTGATTCCACCAGATATCCCATGACAAATTTGGCAGAACCTTTTAACAGGGGATAGATCCGGCGTAGATAATCCATATCCCGGGTATATTCAAAATGCCTATACAGAGGGAAGGTCATCCACGGACCGGCCATGGGGGATACACCCCATACTCCGTCGGCAACACCGGTACGGCCGAATGGATCGGTGAGGTGATGTAACGTCCAGCCTTCCGTACCATACATTTTTTTGGCTGTAACCGATCCCGGCTCAGTCAGTTCTTCCATGAAGCGGGTAAGGATCCGGCTGGTCTCCGAAAGATTTCCTACCTCAGCGGGCCAATAATTCATCTGCAGGTTGATGTTGGTGTGGAAATCGGAATTCCATGCGGCATTGAAATCCTTGTTCCACACACCCTGCAGGTTGGCCGGCAGTTTACCTGGTTTTCGGGAAGAACCCATCAACAGGTACCTGCCATATTGGAAATAAGTAGTAGTTAAACCATTGTCAATGTGACCGTTCTTCACACGTTCGAGCCTCTCATCGGTGGGCATATCCCGTAAGGTATCCTTGCCGAGAGTTAAGGATACCCGGTTGAACATGCTGCTGTGATCATTCACATGGGCTTCTTTAACCTCTGAAAAGGATTTTTCCCCTGTATTTTTTAGAATGGATTTACATTGAGCAGCCGGATCGATCTTATCTGAAAAGTTCAGCGTATCCAATACATAATTGGTAGCAGCGGTGAGATAAATGGTCAAAGAATTCACTGAATTATAGGACAATTGCTCTTCATGGCTTACCAGTTCGCCACCCTCAGTTTTCACCTCAGCCACTGCCGAAAATTTCATATGGGGCCCTGCAGGTCCACGTGCGGGCTCTTCGGGATCTACGATCTGCCCGTTCATCACCATCTTTCCATCGGAAAGGAATTTAACTTCAGCATCTCTTTCCCGCTTCATATTCACATCCACATCAAACGGCTCGCTGGCAGAAATATGCACAGCTATAAGATTGCCCGGAGCAGAAGCAAACACTTCCTGTTTTACCTTGTTATCATCTGCAGTAAAAGTGGTGGTGGCAATTCCGGATCGCAGATCCAGCTCCCTTTCATAGTTCTTTACCTCGCTATCCCACTGATAATTCAGGAAAAGGTCTCCGAAAGTCTGGTAGGAACGTATCCGGGGAGGGGTTCCCAATAAATATTTATTGGCCATTTCATAGGCTTTTTGATATTTACCATCAAAGATCAACTCCCGGATCTCCGGCAGATGTTCCAATGCCTGGGGATTGTTGTTGTCAATTTTTGTACCTGCCCATAAGCTCTCTTCGTTGAATTGAATACGCTCTTTTTGGGGGTCCCCGAAAACCATGGCTCCCATACGGCCATTCCCGATGGGCAGGGCTTCGATCCATTTTTCTGCCGGTTCATCATACCATAACCGGTACGTGGGTGAAGGGACTTCCTGTTGCTTTGAGCAGTCCAATAACATAAGCGCTGCCAAAGCAATAATGATCATTGTTCCAGTTTTCATAAGATATGGCTTTTATAGTTCTTCTTTTTTTTGGTATTCATTTATCCGCTCAAATAATCTCCTGAAAGAACGGATTGAATTGTTAACTGAATCTTGTGGTTCTTTTCTGCC